>CAYTXK010000144.1:2706-5959 GCA_964441645.1 uncultured Acidobacteriota bacterium | reverse complement strand
GCCTGCAAGTCGATGTCATGGAAGAAGCCTGGCTGAGCATTCGTGTGGATGGTGAGCCGGCCTACTCCGGCACCCTGCGCCCGGGCGAGTCGCGCACTTTCAGCGGGACCTCACAAATCGACCTCTCCACCGGAAACGCCAGCGCCGTCGTGCTCACGCTGAACGGCGAGACGCTCGCCCCGCTTGGTAATCCCGGCGAGGTCAAGCGCATCACTCTCACCGCCCAGGATCTCCGACCCGCTACTCGCTGAGCGATGATCTCGCCTCCCCATGAAGAGCGGACTGTCCTAGAAGCCATCCGCCACGGCACCGCCCCGGCCATCATCAAAAGGCAGGCCTCCCGCGGTTCCCTGCCGGTGGCCTCCGGCGAGTTGTTGGAAATTCTCGTCCTGCTACTCGCCGACCCCGACCCCACCATGAGCGGCTCTGCCCGCGTCACCTTGGACACCTGGACCCCGGAAAAAATTGCCGAAGCGCTCGCCGATGGTGAGACTTCCGCCGACGCCCTTGCCTACTTCGCGGCGCAGAAAGATACGCCCGCCTCCTTGGTTGAGACGATCGTCAGCCACCCGCACGCCGACGACCGCTCCTTCGTCACGCTCGCACCCCGGCTGAGCCTGGAAAAGATTGAGGCGATCGCGGCCCAACCGAACCGGCTCGCCGTGCTCCCCGCCTTCGTTACCACCCTGTTGGCTAGGAAAGACCTGCCTGCCGACCTCCGGCAAGCTGTTGAAACACTCCACCTCGAACAGCAGCGGGAACAGGCGGCGCTGGAGTCTGCGCTGCAGGCGGAGGAAGAAGAGGAAGTCCACGCCCCCGAAGAGCAGAAGCGCGAGCGCGTAAGTCTCACCAAAAGAGTGTCCCGTATGGGGGTTTCGGAGCGCGTGCAGTTGGCGCTAAAGGGCAACAAAGACGAGCGCATGATCCTCATCCGCGACCCCAGCAAGGTAGTTTACCGCGCCGTGCTGCAGTCGCCGAAGATCACCGACAGCGAAGTCGAAGGTTTCGCCGCCATGAAAAACATCGCCGACGAGGCGCTGCGCATCATAGGCACCAGCCGCAAGTTCCTGAAGATTTACGGGGTGATCCGCAACCTGGTGAACAACCCGCGCACGCCGCTCGATGTCTCGCTTGGGCTCATGGGCCGCCTGATCGAGAACGACCTGAAAAACCTCTCCCGCAACCGCAACGTGCCCGAGACCGTGCGCAGTCTGGGGCTCAAGGCCTACAAGCAGAAGACCGAAACCCGCAAGAGCGGCTGAAGTGGCCGCTGAGTCTCACCGCTTTCCCCCGACTACCTCTCGCACACGTTCGGCAAAAGCTTCCGTCTCCCGCCGGATGACTGCCTCATCCAGCGTCAGCACCCGCCGTCCCTCCATCACCACCCGCCCGTTGATGATACTGGTCTCCACGTCGCTGGCCTTGAGCGAATAGACGATCGAGGTGTACACATCGAAGGCCGGGATGGCGTGCGGGGCGTCCGCGCGCACCAGGATGAGGTCGGCGCGCTTGCCCGGCTCCAGCGATCCGATTTCCTTCTCCATCCCGAGGGCGCGCGCTCCTTCGATAGTGGCCATCGCCAGCGCCTCGCCCGCCGGCAAGGCCCGAGGATCGCCCAGCGAAACCTTTTGCAGCTTCGCCGCCAGGTCCATCTCTTCCATCATGTCGAGGTCGTTGTTGCTGCCGGCCACTCCGTCCGTGCCCAGCCCTACGGCCACGCCGGCCGCGCGGAGAGCGACTACCGGCGCAACGCCACTCGAGAGCATCATGTTGCTGGAGGGGTTGTGGGCGCAGCCGACTCCCTTCTCCGCCAGCAGCCGCCGGTCGGCTTCATCCACATAAATGCAGTGCGCGCCCAGCGCTCGCACGCCGTCGAACACACCCAGCCCGGCCAGGTATTGCACGGGGGATAGGCCGGTGCCTTCCTTCACCATCTTCATTTCCCCGGGGCTTTCGGCCAGATGAATCAGCCACGGCGCCCCGGTGCGGCGGGCGAGCTCTGCCGTGGCTTTCAGGAATTCCGGCGCCAATGTGTAGGACGAATGCGGGGCCACGGCAGGAGTCACCAGCGGATGGTTCTTCCAGCGTTCGATGAACTGCTCGGTGTAGCGAAGCGCATCGGCCGGGGTGGGCGAGTCGGGCGAGGGAAAATCCAGGATTGTCTCGCCCAATACGGCGCGCATCCCGGCTTCCGCGGCCGCGCGCGCCGCCTCGTTTTCGTGGAAGTACATATCCACGAAGGTGGTGGTGCCGCCGCGAATCATTTCCAGCGCCGCCAGCTTCGTGCCCAGGTAAACCATCTCGGCCGTGGAGAGTTTTGCCTCCAGGGGAAAGATGTAATCGCGCAGCCAGTCTTCCAGTACGCGGTCGCCGGCCACGCCGCGGTAGAGGTTCATGGCGGCGTGGGTGTGGGTGTTGATGAAGCCGGGCAGGATGAGCCGCCCGCGGGCGCGGATGCGCCGGCGCGGTTTGTATTGGCGCTCCAGCTCGGCCGCCGGCCCCACCGCCACGATGCGGTCGCCGCGGATGGCCACGGCGCCGTTCTCAATCACGCGCCGCTCGGCGTCCATCGTTACCACCGTGCCGCCGATGACCAGCAGGTCCACGCGCTCCGCCGCCGGGGCGCACCCCGCGCAGAGAAAAATAAGAAGCACTGCCGGCATCCAGCGAGACACGCGCACCTCCCGATTAATCTCGTCCTCTCTCCGTCTTCAACCTGGACCCAAACCAACCGGCCCTTGTCATTCTGAGGAGCCCCGCACCTTGCTTGACCGGCACCCGGCTGCCTTGAGTTCGTTCGCACCAGAGGACGCAAGGTACGGGGCGACGAAGAATCTCAGCCGAGATTCTCAGCGCCGAAGCTTCGGTAATCAGAGATGACAAGCATAGTATGACCCGACCCGTCAGAGGTATGTCTTGTCGAACGGCAGCGGGAACAGGTCTTTCATCCGGTGCACAGCCGTCTTGCCCTTCAAGTTGCCGAGAATAACCTCGGCGTTCCCGCAGAACTCCCAGATGATTTGCCGGCAGGCGCCGCAGGGGCCGGTGAGCTTGCCCGAGTCGGCCACCACGGCCACACGCTTGAAGCGGCGCTCGCCCTGCGATACCGCGTACAGAATCGCCACCCGCTCGGCGCAGAGCGTCAGTCCATAACTGGCGTTCTCCACGTTGGTGCCGGTGTAGACGCGCCCGCCTGCCGTCTCCAATGCCGCGCCTACCTTGAACTTCGAGTAGGGCGCAAAGGCTTTCTTGC
>CAYTXK010000144.1:2424-2696 GCA_964441645.1 uncultured Acidobacteriota bacterium | reverse complement strand
GCCTGCCGCGCCCGGCTGAGTAGTCGCCTCTGGGCTGCGGTCATCGCGCCTCCTTGTCGAGCACGGGCAGCAGCGCGTGCAGGAACCGCGTCAGCGCCCCCGCCATGCGCTCGCCCGCTTCCAGGACTTCTTCATGGTTGATCTTTTTCTTCGAGATGCCGGCGGCCATGTTGGTGACGCTGGAGAGGCCCAGCACCTCGATCCCCATGTGCCGCGCTACGATTACTTCCGGTACGGTGGACATCCCCACCACGTCGGCGCCGATGCGCGCC
>CAYTXK010000144.1:0-2414 GCA_964441645.1 uncultured Acidobacteriota bacterium | reverse complement strand
CGAATCTCCGCGGGGGTCTCATAGCTCGGCCCCGTTACGGCGGCGTAAACGCCCTCGAAGAGCCGCAGCCTCTGCCGCCGCGCCACTTGCCGCGCCAACCGCCGCAGCCGCTTGGAGTAAGCCTCGGTCATGTCGGGAAAGCGCGGCCCCTGCCGGTCGTCGTTGGGCCCGCGCAGCGGGTTCGCGCCCAGCAGGTTGATGTGATCGCTCATCAGCATCAGGCCGCGCACCCTGAAGCTGCGGTTGATCCCGCCGGCGGCATTCGTAACCACCAGCAGCCGCACGCCCAGCGCGCCCAGAACGCGAACGGGGAAAGCCACCTCCTGAAAGGAGTAGCCTTCGTAGGAGTGCGCCCGCCCCTGCATCACTACCACAGGAGTTTTGCCCGAGAGCCCCACCACCAGCCGGCCCGCGTGCCCCACCGCTGTCGAAACCGGGAAGTGCGGAATCTCGCGGTAGGGAATCTTTGTGGACTCGCGCAGCGCGTCGCCGAACGCCCCCAGGCCGGAGCCGAGAATCAGCCCGAGGCGCGGCCGCAGCGCAGTTCGCGCCCGGATGGCCGCGGAGGCCTCGTGTGCTCTCTCGAATTCTGTCGCCCCTGACATTTTTCTCAACGAGAACCGGCGACAATCATAGCAAGATCCCCGCGATGGCGGCCGACATGAAGTTGGCCAGCGTGCCCGCAATCATGGCGCGGAAGCCCAGCTTAGCCAGGTCGCCACGGCGCTCGGGGGCCAGCGCCCCGATGCCGCCGATCTGAATGCCGATCGAGCCCAGGTTAGCGAAGCCGCAGAGGGCGAAAGTGGAAATTAGGATGGAGCGCTGGCTGAGCGCGCCCGCGGTAATCAACTTGCCCAGCTCCCCGTAGGCGATGAACTCGTTGGTCACCATGCGCAGGCCCAGCAGCTTCCCCACGTGCCCCGCCTCGCTCCAGGGAATGCCCAGCAGCCACGCGATGGGGCTGAAGACCCAGCCAATGATTTCTTGCAGGCTGCTGGGGAAATACGGGTAACCCCACGAGGCCAGGCTGTAGTGAATCGCCCCCACCAGGGCATTGAGCAGGGCAATCAGCGCCAGGAACGACACCAGCATGGCGGCAACATTCAGCAGCAAGTAGAGGCCGTCGGTTGTTCCGCGGGCGATGGCGCCCAGCACGTTTGGATCAGCGCGCTCCACTTCGACTCTCACCTCACCGGCCGTCTCAGGCTTCTCCGTCTCGGGGACGAACATCTTCGCCAGCATGATTGTCCCCGGGGCGGTCATCACTACGGCAGTGAGCAAGTGTCGCGCCTCGGCCCCGAACGCAATGTAGGCTGCCATAACGCCGCCGGCCACGTGCGCCATTCCTGAAGTCATGATGGTCATTAGCTCCGACTGGGTCAGCTTGGAGAGGTAAGGCCGGATGGCCAGCGGCGCTTCTGTCTGCCCCATCCCGCAGATGCTGGCTGCCACCGTGACCGACTCGGCCCCGCTGGCCCCCATCAAGCGCATCATCAGCCAGGCAAAGCCGCGCACCACCTGCTGCATCACTCCGTAGTGGTAGAGAATGGCAAAGACAGCCGCCACGAAAATGATGGCCGGCAAAACGTCGAATGCGAAGACGCCACCATAGGTCTTGCTGAACTGGCTATCGGACGCCCCCAGTTGACCGAACACAAATTCCGAGCCCACTCGCGAGAGGTGCAGGAACCGCGTCACGATGTCGCCCAGGGTGGCGAACAGGGCCCGCCCGATTTCGGTCCGCAACACGAACAGCGCGAAGGTGAACTGGAGGACGACCCCGACGACCACGGTCTTGAGCCGGATCGCCCGGCGGTTGGAGGACCACGCGTAGGCGATTCCCAGAATGGCCAACAGCCCCACAAAGCCGATCAGGCGCTCCATAGACTCCCTCCCGCTTTTCCACGCAGCTTCAAGTTGTCAGGACAGCGTCTTGCGAAGCAGCGGCGGCACTACCGGCGCCGACGCGCCGATTTCGCAGGCGCCCTCGAGCCACCGCTTGGCCTCGTCCCACTTCCGCTCGTCATTGTAGAGGGCGGTGAGCAGCGGCTCGCCTTTCTCCACCCGGTCGCCGAGCTTCTTGTGAAACAGGAATCCCGCCGCGGGGTCAACCGCATCCTCGAGCCGCAAGCGGCCCGCGCCCAGCGCCATCGTGGCCCAGCCCAGCCGCTCGGTCTGCATTCCCGTCACAAATCCGGCGGCCGGCGCCAGCCAGTCGGCCCGCAGGCGAGCCTGCGGCAGGCGCTTGGGGTCGTCCACCACGCGCGGGTCGCCGCCCTGGTGTGCGATGATCTGCTGGAATTTTTCCGCCGCCGCCCCGGAGGAAATCAAGCGGTCGTACTGCTGCCGCCCTTCATCCAGGGATTTGGCGCGCGAGCCCAGGTGGAGCATCCAGGCGGAAAGCTCGCGGCAGA
>CAYTXK010000143.1:0-5962 GCA_964441645.1 uncultured Acidobacteriota bacterium | reverse complement strand
AGGTCGAGCTCAGCCAGGCCTTGCGCTACGGGCAGCGCCTCGAGGCCGAAAACCAGCTCCTGCGCGCCGGCAGCCGCCCCACCCTCATCGCCGAATCGCCCGCCATGCAGCCCGTCTTGCAGCTCATCGCCCGCATCGGCCCCTCCGACGCCCACGTGCTCATCACCGGCGAGCACGGCACCGGCAAGGAAGTCGTCGCCAAAACCCTCTACGTTCTTTCCCCCCGCGCCGACCGCCCCATGGTCACCGTGGACATGGGCGGGCTGGCGGAAGGCGTCTTCGAGAGCGAGCTCTTCGGCCACGTCAAAGGCGCCTTCACCGACGCCAAGACCGACCGCGTCGGCCGCTTCGAGCTGGCCGACGGCGGCACGCTCTTCCTCGATGAAGTCGCCAACCTCCCCCTCCATCTCCAAAACAAGCTCCTGCGCGTGCTGGAAGCCGGCGAAATCGAGCGCGTCGGCTCCTCCAAAACCCGCCGCGTGGACGTGCGCGTGCTGTCCGCCACCAACGCCAACGTGCGCGAAGAAGTCGCCGCCGGGCGCTTCCGCGAGGACCTGCTCTTCCGCCTCAATACCGTGGAAATCCGCCTGCCGCCCCTGCGCGAGCGCCGCGAAGACGTCCCGCTCCTGGCTTCCTATTTCCTCGGCCAGCACACGCGCCGCTACCGCAAGGCGCTCACCGGCTTCGACCCCGCCGCGCTCCAGGCCTTGCGCGACTACCCCTGGCCCGGCAACGTGCGCGAGCTTGACCACGCCGTCGAGCGCGCCGTGCTCATGGCCCCGGGCCCCGCGGTGCGCGCCGCCGACCTCGCCCTGGGCGCGGGCCGCGACGGCGCGACCCGCCTCGAAGAGATGAGTCTCGAAGAGGTCGAGCGCTTCCTCGTCCAGAAAACCCTGGCGCGCTGCGGCGGCAACGTCAGCCAGGCCGCCAAAAACCTGGGGCTCAGCCGCAGCAGCCTCTACCGCCGCTTGCAGAAATTCGGCCTATGAGATCGGCTTTGCGACTTACCTGATGGAATCGAAGTAAGGAGACGTCCCTCAATGAAGAACGCCGGAACAGCCTTAGACGACATCAAGATCCACGTCAAGATGAAGATTTCAGCCCTGTGGGTAAGTGTGATGTTCTGTTACATCTATGGAGATTATTTTGGGCTGTATCAGCCGGGGAAGCTGCAAGGGATGCTGGAAGGAAAAATGGGGCCACTCGGACCGACGACTCAAGGGGTTTTGTTGGGAACCTCTGTCCTGATGGCTATCCCGAGCGTCATGGCCTTCCTGTCGCTGGCGTTAAAGCCTAACCTGAATCGCTGGGTGAACATCATCTTCGGTGTGATCTATACGGTGATTGTCCTCATCACGATGCCGGGTGCTTGGGCGTTCTACATATTCTTGGGAATCGTTGAAGTCGTACTTACGGCACTCATTGTCTGGTATGCATGGAATTGGCCCAAGCAGGAAGCAACATAAAAGGGGAGCATGTGCCGGTTGCGCGCCGTAGCCACTAGCGCGGGTGACGCGGGCAGTGTCGTTTCGACCCCAGCCCGCCGGGTGGGTGGGCGCCACAACCCTGTCATTCCGCTTGCCCTGTCGGAGCAAAGCGGAGACCCTGAGCCTGTCGAAGGGAGCGGATGCGAGGGAACCCTTGCCCCGAAAGCCAGCCATGGCAGGCATTCGGGGTGAGGAACCTGCTTTTCTCCTCGCCTTGACAACTGGTAGCGCGGGTTGGCCGTCGGCCTACCCGCGGCCTTTCCTCTATGGAGCCTAGGCAATGAAACGTAAACCCGCCACCATCGCAGCCTACCTCGCGCCTTTGAGCCACGACCAGCGAGCCGCGCTCCAGAAACTTCGCCAGGACATCCGCGCGGCAGCACCCAACGCTGAACAGTGCATCAGTTACCAGGTCCCGGCGTTCCGTCTCAATGGACGATTCCTTGTAGCGTTCGCCGCCGCCGCCAAGCACTGCGCCTTCTACCCGGGTTCTTCCGCAATAGAAACTTACAAGGACGAGCTCAAAGCCTACGGCACCAGCAAGGGCACCATCCGCTTTCCGGCGGCCAAGCCCCTACCCACCGCCCTTGTACGCAAGCTAGTAAAGGCCCGGATCGCGGCCATGGACAAGCGGGCCGCAGGTTGATCCCATGGGGGATTCGATTCAAGAACCACTCCTCGTGGCCCGAAGTTTGAGCCTGTCCGTATTCCTTAGGCCTATGAGAGGCTCGCACGCCCGCCGCGTGGTCGCGTACAAGGAAGTAAGGTAATGGCGCCACCTCACTATCGGGCGCGCTGTATCTTTCTACAGGTTTACGCAGACTGTATGATTTATTGTTGGGCGTCATAGTGACGCATTAGCGCGTGCATGAATACTGACTATATCTATTGGACATTCAGCGCCGCGGCGCAAAGCATCGCTGCTTTCGGCGCGTTCCTACTGACGGGCTACGCCCTGGTCCATGCACTCATGGAGGCAGCGAGAGAGAAGGACGACTCGCTTGAGGACATCCATGCCGCTTTGCGATTGACCTATCACAAACGCCTGACCCTACTAGCCTGGCTTACCGGTTCAGCAGTCGTATTGAGTTTGATAGTGGTCTACGTGAATCGCTCGGATGTCGCCGTAACGGGATGGTTTGTCGCGTTCGTCTCTATTGTCAATCTTGCAGCTATCGTGGGTGGATTGGCGTTCGTGGTGTCAGTCGTTGATCCAAGGAAATATCAGAAGGCCGCAGAAAGGGTTCTAGAAAAAGCAAAGCCAGAACCTGCGCTCCAGAAGCAACCTACTCCCGCTGCTGACTTCTTTGATGCGTTCCTTCACCTTGAAAGGCTCATCCGTGACTATCTACGCCAACATGATCTGTATGTCCCCAGCCGTGGTGCGCCACGCATGTCGTACTCGTTTCGCCAAATGGTTGAGGCCCTCTTCCAGAACGAAAAGATCGACCGCGGGTTCTTCGAGGAGCTCACGGAAATAAACAAGTACAGAAACCTCGTTTTTCATGGACATGTCGACACCGCCGACCGTGAAATGGTGGCAAAGGTTCGTGCGGCATCAGCGCGAATTGAGCAACTCCAATGACGCCCAACCCAGCGTTCGAGCGGACCGGCCGCTCACCTGAAGCGCGGTTTGAGCGAGAGCTAGAGGTGTTCCGCACTGAGGCGGAGGCCGCGATGCAGTTCTTCTATGCGCACCTCACAGTGCAAGCGGTTGCTGCCGATCATAAGCCCGTCTACCGCCTGCTCAACACGGCTCCCCTGTTCTGGAACACAAACCTTGGGGCGCTACAAACCGCTGCGTTCATGGCCCTCGGAAGGGTCTTCGATCAGAATTCGACTCACAATCACGATCAGCTTCTCCGTACGGCGCGGGACAACCCCTCCATTTTCTCGAAGGCCTCCCTCGGTGCTCGAAAGCAGGGTGGTAGCCCGACCCCACCTGACTGGTTAGCCGAGTACTTGCGTCATGCGTACGTTCCGACGCCAGACGATTTCCGGCGCCTGCGAGCCCACGTGCGCAAACACCGCAGGGTCTATGAAGCAAAATACGGAGATCTTCGCCACAGGCTGTTCGCGCACAAGGAGATTTCTGCGCGGGCGGACGTTGATGCGCTATTCGCAAAGACCAACATCCGAGAGTTACAGAAAATGACGGCATTCCTCGGTTCGCTGTACGAAGCGCTGTGGCAGCTTTTCTTCAATGGAAGGAAACCCGTTCTTCGCCCGCGTCGTTACTCTGTGAAGCATATGCGGCACAGCCCATCACCTCCGTGGCAAACGAGGGCGGTGCAAGAGCGCATCACGCATGAAGCAGAGCGGTTTCTTTCCTCTATTGCGGGCGTGCCCGGACAGAATCTCGCAACTGACCCCAGTGTTAGGCGCTAGGACAGGCGATGGGACACGACGTGATCAGGAAGTGGATTCTGGAGGTCCTGCAACAGCGTCCCGACGTTGTAGCAATTCCCCTGCGGCAACGTGCGAAGTTCGAAGGGTGGCTAAAGTTCGAACTGGCCGCCCACGCTGAGCAGAACGGTGCCCAAGATGTTGAAGTCGAGGTGTCCTCCGCTGACTCGGCTGGCCGCCAGCCCCGAATCGATCTCGCCCTGTCACTCAATCATGTGCGCTACAACATCCAGCTGAAGACGCCAAATACGAACTGGCGTTTGCCCGGCGTCGAGAACAAAACCCGCCCCATCACGAAGAATATTGCTGGCATCGTCACCGATGCGCGCAACCTCTCAGCCTGCCCCGGCCATAACTTAGTTGCCTTCGTCTTGTTCCCCCTTCCGGCGGGAGATCGTCGATGGCTCGAATATCTCCAGCGTATTTCCGATGAACTGGGAACTCCGCTCCCTTCTGCCAGCCACACGACTCAAGTCACCCTACCGCTGTCCAGCGGGCTGGTGGCCGATGTCGTCGTGTGCTGTTTTCCTGTGGCCCAGTCGGGGAATCTTGATGCCACGCACGCGCCACCTAACCCGGTATAAGGGTGGAGTTTCGCATCTTGTTGGGTCGCTTCAGCGGGTCACTACTGCTACTCTAATCGTGCAATAACAGGGCGGACGCTTATGAGATGGTCGCACGCCCGGCGCCTCGACAACACAACCACCTTGTCATTCCGCTTGCCCTGAGCGGAGTCGAAGGGAGCCCATGCATGCCCATGGCGGCGAGGAATCTGCATTTCTCCCACTCGCCTGTCATTCTGAGCCCTTGCCTGCCTTGGCGGCGAAGAATCTCAACCCCCACAATGGCAAACAATCTCCGTGGTGGGATAAAATTCCCCGATGAGATGGTCGCACGCCCGCCGCGTGGTCGCCTACACCTTGCTGGCCGGTCTGCCGGCGGTGGTGGTGGCCCTGGTGGTGCTCTGGGGCGGCGACTTCACCCCCAAGGTCAAGTGGACCCTCACCCTGCTGGTGTTTTCCTTCTGGCTGGGCTTCGCCCTCGCTCTGCGCGAAAACGTCACCCGGCCGCTGCAAACTCTCGCCAACCTGATTGCCGCCTTGCGCGAAGGCGACTACTCCATCCGCGCCCGCGGCGCCCGCGACCCCGATGCCCTCGGCGAAGTGAGCCGCGAGGTCAACGAGCTGGGCGACACCTTCCGCCAGCAGCGCCTCACCGCCCTCGAAGCCACCACTCTGCTCCGCAAGGTGATGGAGGAGATTGACGTCGCCGTCTTTGCCTTCGACGGTGACGCCCGCCTCCGCCTGCTCAACCGCGCCGGCGAGCGCCTCCTCGGCCAGCAGGCCGAGCGCGTGCTCGGCGCCACCGCCGCTGACCTCGGACTCGCCTCCTGTCTCGAAGGCGAGCCTGCCCGTACCCTTCAAATGGCTTTCCCCGGCGGCAGCGGCCGCTGGGGTTTGCGCCGCACCAACTTCCGCGAAGGCGGCCTCTCCCATCAGTTGCTGGTGCTGGCGGACCTCAGTCAGCCCTTGCGCGAGGAGGAGCGCCAGGCCTGGCAGCGACTGATTCGCGTCCTCGGTCACGAACTTAACAATTCGCTCGCCCCCATCAAGTCCGTGGCCGAGAGCCTGCAAACCGTGCTCCGCGCCGGCCCGGGTGCCGCCGACTGGCAAGACGACCTCATACGGGGTTTGACGGTGATTAGCGGCCGCGCCGGCTCCCTCAGCCGTTTTATGGATGCCTACTCGCGCCTGGCGCGCTTGCCCCCGCCGTCCGTGCAGTCGCTTGAAGTGGCCGCCTGGGTTCGCCGCGTCGTGGGCCTCGAGACGCGCTTGCCGATCGAGCTCCATCCTGGGCCGGCTCTGACTCTGCGCGCCGATTCCGACCAGCTCGAGCAGCTCCTCATCAATCTCGTCCGCAACGCCGTGGACGCCGCGCTCGAAACCGGCGGCGCCGTCTCGGTGCGCTGGCGGCGGAATGGTAGCTTTATCGAAGTCGCCGTCGAGGATAGCGGCCCCGGCCTGGCCAACACCACCAACCTCTTCGTCCCCTTCTTCACCACCAAGCCC
>CAYTXK010000142.1:1086-5988 GCA_964441645.1 uncultured Acidobacteriota bacterium | reverse complement strand
GAACCCCCCAAAGCCGCAGCCCCGGAACCCGGGTCCTTCTTTCAGCGCCACCTGCGCTTCCTCGACGCCTACGCCGCGGGCCGCTACATTTACGTGAGGACCCGCGAAGGCGCCGCGCGCATCAACGATTTGCAGTACCGATTCCAACTGAAGGGACAGTGGCGCTTTGACCCGGCGGCCAAAACCTATCTTCAGTTTCGCCTGGAACCCGGCAGCAACTTCCCCATGAGCTGGAATTTCTCCGGCTGGGGCCGCGCTGACCACAACCTCAGCGTGAGCGTGAAAGATCTCTTTCTCGGACAAAAACTCGGCACCTATGCGGAAGTTCAGTTGGGAGGAATTGAATTCGACCGCGGCGCAGGCACCGAGGCCACCTTCGCCGATGACGATGGCTTTCAGGTGGGCTATCGTCTCAATGTTTCTCCACCCCGCGGCTGGTGGCCGAACCGCATGCAGATCACCGTCTCCCGAATTGATTAGTTCCACCACCACCCCAGCGTGTTCGCCCGCCTCCCAGGACTGGGAGAGCCCGACGCGGTGCAGGTGGTGGCGCAGAAAGTAGTGGGCGAGAACGTGCAACTTTCGGCGGAGTTCCACCGCATTTCGGGCATCAATTTGGAGCGCGTGGCGCTGCGCTGGACGCCCTCGGCCTGGCTGGACCGCTTGACCCTAGAAACGGTGGTGCGGTCCTCGGACAACCCGTCCGTCGGGTACAGCCTGCAACTGGCTCGCGCCTTCAAGCCCGCCGGCCCCTGGAACCTAGTGGTAACCTATAGCCACCTGGCCGCCGGGGTTTTTGCCCACGGGGGGCAGAGGATTCTCTACAACGGCGACCAGGTGAACCTGGGGCAGCGGCTGGGATTCCAGGTGAGCCGCCCGCTGGGTCGCCGAATCACCCTGACCGCGTTTCTGTCGCGGCAGTTCGACCACACACCGACGCTCCCGGGACAGAGCCACTGGCGGTTTCACCTGGTCTTCAGCTATCGTTTTGTGGACTGGTTGAATCCGCGCCCGCGGAACCAGACCTGAAGGAGGAGCCGTGCTGATGCCTATACGTCGCTCGCCTGCCGCGGTGGCCCTGCTGAGTCTTTCGCTCACGGTCTTCGCCGTCAGCACGGCCTCGTTGGATAAGGCTCCCGCGAAAAAGAATTCGCACTCGCAGCCTCAAGACAAGCCCGCGGCCAGCCAAGCCTCCGAACAAAACGCGCCCGCGCTGGAGAGCGACTATGTGGGAGGAGAAGCCTGCCTCACCTGCCACGACATCCAGGAGGCGTTCAAGAAGAACCCACACTACAAGAACTGGGAAGACAGCACCAAAGCCTGGAGCCAGCGGGGTTGCGAGAGTTGCCACGGCCCCGGGCGCGAGCACGCGGAATCGGCCGACCCGACCAAGATTTTCAACTTCAAGAAAGTGGCACCACAAAAGGTGAGCGACCGCTGCCTGGACTGCCACCTGAAGCTCGAGGAACATACGAACTTCCTGCGCAACGAGCACGGCGTGAACAGCGTGGCCTGCACGGAATGCCATAGCGTGCACACCCCGCACGTGGAGAAGGCCTTGCTGCAAGCCAGCACCCCGGCCCTCTGCTACAACTGCCACGGGGAGGTGCGGGCGCAGTTCCGCAAGCCCTTCCGCCACAAGGTGAATGAGGGCCTGATGAGCTGCACCGACTGCCACAACCAGCATGGCGGCTTCAACGTGCGCCAGTTGCGAGAGACGGCCGGGACTGACATCGCCTGCTTCAAGTGCCACGCCGACAAGCAGGGGCCGTTCGTCTACGAACACGCCCCGGTGAAGGTGGAGGGCTGCACGCTCTGCCACGACGCTCACAGCTCGGTCAACCCGCGCATGCTGAAGCGGGCGGAAGTGCGCTTCCTCTGCCTGGAGTGCCACGCCGACACTCCGGGGATCTTAGGGCCGGCCACCCCGGAGTTCCACAACCTGTCGCAACAGCGCTTTCAAAACTGCACCGTCTGCCACGTGAACATCCACGGGTCGAACCTGAGCCCGGTCTTCTTTCAGTAGGAGAGAGGGGAGCCATGCGTGTGCGAATCCTATGCGTTTGTCTTGGCCTCATCGTCCTGATCGCGCTGCCCACGGCGGCGCAGCAAACCAAGAAGCCCTCCGAGATTGATTTCCTGCCCCTCGAGGCGCCCCAGGAGCGCCCGGGGCGCGCCTGGGATCCTTACACGCTGTCGGTGATGCTGGAGGTCGGGGGGCAGATCGTGGACGTGAGCGGCAACCAGGACGTGTACCGCGCCCATCAGAACTACCGCGATGGCTTTCGCGTTTTTGCCTTCGACATCCGCGGCAAGGGAGCAAAGGGCGCCCTCTTTACCGACTTCTACGCCGAGGGGGCCGGCTGGGGGAACGAGCCTTACAGTTGGACGCGCTTCGGCTTCTCCCGCAACAACTGGTTCGACTTCCGGGGCAGCTACCGCGAGAGCGAATACTTCTGGGCCTTCCCCGGCTTCGCCCTCGACCAGCATCGCAACGACACCACCCGGCGGTTACAGGACTACAACCTCACCTTCTTCCCGCAGCGCAAGTTCCGGGTGAAGCTGGGCTACACGCGCAACTCCAGCTTCGGTATGGCGCTGACCAGCTTGTCCGCGCTCGGCGACCAGTTCCCACTGATCGAGCCCATCCGCCAGACCTACGATGAGTACCGGCTGGGGGCGGAGTGGCAGGTCGCCCGGTGGAACTTCTTTGCCGAGTACGGCTACCGCTTCCTGCGCAACGACCGGACAATCACCTCGTTTGCGGACTTTGACCCCGGCAACCGTGGCCCCTCGGTCGGCAGCAGCCTGGAGGGGCTGGAGCGCCTCTATCCCATTCGCGGCAAGGTGCCGTCCTTCCGCTTTACCCTGGCGGGCCGGCCCCACAAGACCTTGGACGTCACCGCGCGCCTGCTTTACTCCGATATCAAGATGGACGCCACCCGGGGCGAGTTCATCGCCAGCAGGAACGCTACCAACCAGCAGGTCGAGACCACCATCGGGTCCCTGGCCGAGGGGGGGCGTCCGCAGACGGTGGCCGACGGCGCCCTGACCTGGCGGCCCGTGCCCGAGTTCACGCTCTCGAATACTTTCCGCTTCAACCAATTCCACATCACCGGAAGCCAGGCGTCGGAGACTGAGACGGCCAATCTCACCACCGGCACTACCACGCTCAGCGACGTGCTCTTCCAGGGCCACCTGAAATACCAGAACACCTTCAACCGGCTGGAGGGTCGCTACGACTTCAACCGCTACGTGGGGGTGCGCGCCGGCTACATCTACACCCACCGCGACGTGGAGATGCTGCACATCGAAGACCTCGTGCCCGAGCCGCTGGAAAGCACCGAGCTTGATACCCATACTTTGCTCCTGGGCGGCGACGTCCGCATCAACCGCACCTTCCGGCTGTTCGTGGACTGGGAGCACGGGAAGGCCGACAACGTCTTCACCCGGGTCAGCGCCGCCGACGTGGACCGCTTCCGGGTGCGGACGCAGTGGGAGCCGACGCGCGGCGTGCGCTTCAACACCAGTTGGTTTATCTTCGACAACACCAACCCCAACCCGCTCATTGAATCCGACCAAGAGAACCGCGGCTACGCGCTTGACTTCCAGTTCTTCCGCTACGAGCGCGGCTACGTGAACCTGGGCTATGCCCGCAACGACATCAACTCGCGCACCGACATCATTTTCTTCGTGGGCGGCGTGCTGACGCAGGGCGTCTCGGTCTATACGGCCAACGACAACTACGCCTACATTGACTTCGGCGGGCGGCTCATCCGGCAACTCTATTTCGACGCCGGCTACCGAGTGGTGTTCGATTCCGGCACCTTCCCGGCTTCCAACCCCTCCGGCGGTTGCGTGCCCCTCCAGGTGGGGCCTTGCGTGCTGCTCACCGGGCTCGATCCCTTGGGCGTCAATCGGGGCGGGCTGAACTACCACCAACCGCACGGTGCCCTGCGCTACAGCTTCAGCGACAACGTGAGCTGGAAGGCGGGCTGGCGCTGGTACGGCTACAACCAGAAAACCGGCACTATCAGCGACTACAAGGCGCACATCATTACCACCAGCCTCGTGCTGAATTTTTAGCCATTACAACGCATTAGAACGGCGCTCTTCCCGGCCCCCTTGTTCGCATCTCCTTATATTACAATGAGTTACGGGGTGTGAGCGCGGTCACAACCTGTCGTGCTCCCCGCCACTGCAAAAGCCGCCAAAGAGGAATAAGTATTCCCGTATGAGAGCGTTTGAACGCAGCAAGGAGACGGCGCGAATGGAAACCTATAACTACAAAGCCACAGTAACCTGGACTCACGATCTGACGGGTTGGGGAGAACCGGCGGGCGTGCTGGACTCGATCAAGTTCTCGGCTCCGCCGGAGTTTGGCGGCCAGCCGGGGCTATGGTCGCCGGAGACGTTTTTCGTCCTGGCAGCCAATAGCTGTTTCATGGCGACGCTGCTGGTTCTGGCCAAGCACAGCAAGATGACCTTCGCCCGCTATGAGTCGGAAGGGGAAGCGGAGGTGGAGCATGTTCCCGGCCAGGGGTATCGCTTCAAGCAGCTCACGCTGCGCCCGCTGGTGACGGTGCTCCGGGAAAGCGAACTGGCGTTGGCGCAGGCCTTGATTAACAAGGCCCAACGGCATTGCCTGGTGACCAACGCCCTGGCGGTGCCGATGCGAGTTGAGGCGCGGGTGGAGATGATGGCCCCCGCCCTGCATGGTTGAGGGGAGAAATCCCATGAGAGTAAAGGAGAGAAACCCATGAGTCCCAACTGAAAAATTGCGATGGCGAACCGGCTGCGGTCACAGGCGGAGAGCATCCATCGGCAAGGGCTCACCAACTTCTTCGAGCACACCTACGCTTGCCTGCGCTATGGCCAGGCCAGCAAGGAGCGCGCCGAGGA
>CAYTXK010000142.1:0-1076 GCA_964441645.1 uncultured Acidobacteriota bacterium | reverse complement strand
GTTTGTGCCGGGAGAATTCACCCAAGAAGCCTTCCCCTGCCAGCACATCGAGGAAAAGGGTTGGGAGGCAGCCGCGGAGCAACCGCAACTGCCGGAGCAGTATGTCACCTGGCTGCTCAAGACGGCGTCGGAGCTAGAGGCCGAGGCGGCTCGCGAGCAGCGCCTGGGGGAGCGGCTATGATTCCCCAGCGCCGCTCCGCGCAGCTCGCCCTGCAAGCAAGCTTGCTGCTGGCCATGGAACCCGACGGACGCTGGCGGCGCATCAAAGACATCGCGGCGGCGCTGGGCGTGCCGGCCACCTATCTCGCCAAAGTCTCGCAGAGCCTGACGCAGGCGGGGCTGCTGCGCTCGGTGCGCGGCCCGGGCGGCGGGCTGCGGCCGGCGCGGGAGATCTGCCTGTGGGACGTGCTGGTCGCCGTCGGCCCGGTGCACGAGTACGAGCGCTGCATCCTGGGGTTGGAGCAGTGCTCGGATTCCGCTCCCTGCCCGCTGCATGAGATGTGGGCGCCGGTGCGCCAGAACCTCCTGCATCGCTTCCAGACCATCAGCCTGGCGGAGTTTGCCCGGGCGGCCCGGGCCAAAGGAATCCGGCCGGCGAAAGTGGGCGGGGCGAGGGAGGAAGAGAAGGTTGCGGCGCGGGCCAACTCCCGCGATCTTCCCCCAGCCGCCGCCAGCGAACTCGTGGAGTTGAGTGGAAAACAGGCGCCCGCTCCGCGGTGAGAGCCACCAGACGGCAGCCTCGCTTGACCTCGGGCCGCCAAACTGCTAAGCAGCACTGATTCCTTGCTGTCCCTGCGGCAGCGCGAGGTCAGAGGGCGTGAACAACAGCGGCGGGCAGCCAAACCAACCCTCAGAAACAAATTGGCTACCGACGCGGCGTCGCCTGCTGGAGTTCCTGCTCGGTTCCGGGCTGGCCGCCTCGGTCATCTCCATCCTCTACCCGATTTTCCAATACCTGCTGCCCCCCGAGACGCCTGATCTTGATACCGACACGGCGGTGGCGGCGCGGCTGAACGAGCTGGCGCCGGGGATGGCGAAAATTTTCCGCTTCGGCAGCCGCCCCGGCCTGCTGATTC
>CAYTXK010000141.1:0-6018 GCA_964441645.1 uncultured Acidobacteriota bacterium | reverse complement strand
CCAAAAACTGACGTCAGGCTTCCGAGCAAATAGGAGACGCCAGCCATTCTGGCCTTAAAACGCGGTGACGCTTCTGCAATCCGTTCCATCATTTCATAGCCTCCAGGAGGGGCCGCCACCCGATCGTGGCGACGCCGAATATTCCGACGCCCATAAGAGCCGTGAGCACAACGTGACCGCCCGCCATGCGAACCGCCCGCTGGGACCAGCGCTTTCCTTTGCGCGCAGGTAGAGCTCAAGAACGACGAGGGGTAGCAAGTAGCAGCCGAAAAACCCAAAGTTTTGCAGGGAATGCTACTTTTGCGATGCGGTGCTGTTTTGCAACTGTGGTAGGTAGCGCGGGGGGATGTAAGTCGCGTGCACGAGGACACCGCCATTGTTGACCTATACGCACCGGGGGAGCGGTTTGTTTCATAGCATGCATGGGTTTGTGACTGGGCCGCCCCACCGGGCGCGTCATTTCTCGGGCCACAGAACACGGATCACGGGCCACGGGTCACACCCTCACGCCGAGGGCAGCGGGTCAAACTCGGCCGCAAAGCGGATGACGCGCTTGGCGGGGGCGAAGCGCGCTTCGCGGGCGTACTCGAGGAAAGCGGCGAGCTGCTCGGAGGCGTCACGGTAGCCGAGCAGGATGGCGGGGGCGCTGGTCGCCAGGCCGAAGTCGAGCACCGCCCCGCCCAGGCTCTCGCTGGGACGGATGGTAAAGGCCTTGACGTAGTGGTAGCGCCGCGTCCCCAGGTCAATCTCAATCTCTTCCGGGCGCACGCCGTGCTCCACCGCCGCCCGCTCCACCACCGCGTTGATGTTGCTCAGAATCTTCAGGTCGGTCACCAGATTTTGGGCCATCAAGATGTCGAGCGCGCGCAGGCCCACATCCACAAAGGTCTTCGCCTCGCCCCGGCGCACCCCGGCCGGGTTCATCAGCACCAGGAAGAGCACATTCGCTCCCAGGCGAATCGCGGGGCGAATCGGCTGGTTCACCACAATGCCGCCGTCGGTGTAGTGGCGGTCGCCGATGGGCACGGGCTCGTAGACGATGGGCATGGCCGAGCTGGCCACCACAGCGCGAACCAGATCATCAGTGGCCGTGACCTCTTCAGTGACGAAGTGCACGTCGGCGCCCGGGTCGGCGGCCAGTTGCCCCGCCGGCGTATTGGAGAAATAGCGGGCCTCGCCGGTTTCGAGATCCGTGCCCGTGAACAGCACCCGGATGGGAGAAGCCCGCAACTGTTCACTCGTCAGCCTTTGGCGGATCATGCGGCCGCGCTCAAAATTGGTGAACAGGCCCGGGCCCAGCGGCACGCGGATCAGGTGGTGCAGCAGCGTGCTCAAGGGAGCCCGCCACTGCTGCCGCAAGGCCAGCGAGAGGAGAATCGCGCTCACCAGCAACGCCGCGGTCTCGGGGTGCAGGCGCACAAAGTCCGCCACCAGCATGTGGGCGTGCAGCGACGCCAGCAGCTTCAAAATCACGCCCCAAGCGATGAGGTTGGCGGCCACTGAGGCGAGCGCTTTGGCGGGGTTCGGCTTCCAGGAAGAGCGGTGAAAGAAGTTCCGCACCACGTAACCGAGATAGGGCAGGTAGTCGTAGAGCAGCAGCACCGCCAATCCCGACAGCCCCAGCCAGAACCAGGTGGGCCCGGGGCTGGGCACGTTGAAGCGGATGCCTCTGACCTCCAGTAGGTAGATGAGCAGGTTCCCGAAGCCGGCCGAGGCGGCGATAAGCCCGCCCAGCATCCACAGGTAGCGCGTCCATTCGATGCCGACTACGGGCGGGGTGATGTCGCTCCAAGACTCAATCAGCGGCTCGGCGTTGCCCACCAGCGTGTTGGAATGGGCCACGTAGCTGGCGGCGTTGATGCTCCCCACCGAGGTGGCGGTCACAATGTGGGTAGGAAGCTGTGCATCCTGAAAAGCCAGCAAGACCCCGGCCTCGTACGCCCCGCGTGCCCCACCCCCCGACAGCACAATTGCCGTACGTCCGCCGAAAAGTTGCCAAAAGCGGCCCGCCTCCGCCCGCTGCATCCGCGCCCGAAACTTCGCCCTCGCCTCCCCCAGTTGATCCTTGAAGTCCGCGGTGCGCACGGTTGCGGGGAATAGTCCGACGCCGGACTGCTAAAGTCAACAGTCAGCAGGCACCGAGACGCGAGCGTTGTGTTTGGGGGGCCGCGTGGGTATACTTGAAGATTCGCTCTCCCGCCGAGAGGCGTTCGGGAGAGGCCAGGAGGAGAAAAGTGAGCGGACGAGCGCGAGCCATAGTCCTGGGGCTGTCGCTGGTGGTCGTGCTCTACGCGGGCCTGGGCGGATTGCTGGGCCGCACGGTGGGCGAAGGCGCCTACCAGCAACTGGCAGTCTTCAGCGAAGTGCTGAAGTACATCGAAGGGGATTACGTCGAAGACCCGAACCTGCACCAGGTGACGGTGGGAGCCTTGCGCGGTCTGCTGGAGGCCCTCGACCCCTACTCCAGCTACCTGACCCCGCTCGAATACGCCGAATATCAGAAGAAAAAGCAGTCGCCCTCGGCCGGGGAAGTGGGCCTGGTGCTCTCCAAGCGCTACGGCTTGCTCAACGTGGTGGCGGCGGCGCCGGAGAGCCCGGCGGCGCGCGCCGGGCTGCACACCGGGGACATCATCGAATCGCTCGGCGATTTTTCGACGCGCGAGATTTCCGTGGAGCAGGCCTACTTGATGCTGGCGGGTGAGCCGGGCACGTCGGTGAAGCTGGCGGTGGTGCGCCAGGCGCGCACGGAGCCGCAGACCATGGAGCTGGTGCGGGCGCGGCCGAAGCCGCTGCCGGTGTTGAGCAACCGCCTGGAAGACGACATCGGCTACATCCGGATTTCGAGCTTGGCCGCGGGCCAGGCCGGCGAGGTGGCGGCGGCTCTGAAGCAGTTGAACTCCAAAGGCGTGCACCGGCTGGTGCTGGACGTGCGGGACTGCGCCACGGGCTCCGCGGAGGAGGCCGTGGCCGTGACCCGGCTCTTTCTGAACCGCGGGCTGATTACCTACGTGCAAGGGCAGCAGTATCCTCGCCAGCAATTCGAGGCCGCGGCGGCCGCGGCGGTTTGGAAAGGCCCGATGACGGTGCTGATCAACAACGGCACGGCGGGCCCGGCAGAAATTCTGGCAGCGGCGGTGGCCGAGAACCACCGCGGCGAAGTGATTGGGCAGCGGAGCTATGGCGTGGGCTCGGTGCAGAAAGTGATTTCGCTCGAAGACGGGGCGGCGTTGTTTCTGGTGATCGCCAAGTATTACACCCCCGGCGGCAAAGCCATTCAAGATAATGCTGTGACGCCGACGGTGGCGGTGGAGCTGGAGGAGGGAGAAACGCCTCCGGTTACTCACGGCTTGCCGCCGCCGGGCGACCCGGTGCTGATGAAGGCGCTCGAGGTGCTGCGCGCCCAGCCCCTGGATAAAGCTGCTTAGGGTACCCAGCACGCACCGCGGGCGCTCCTGCGGTTTCCCCGACGCTGCCGCCGCGCATCTTACACAACGTATGCGCCGGTTTTGTCTTTTAACCCTCGCCTTGCTGCTGGTGCTTCCGAGCGCCAGCCCCGCCGATGGCGGGGCCAGCCAGCCCCCGCCCGCTCCGCCGCGCCCGGAGGCTCCGGGGTACCGGGTTCGCGTCAAAGTCGAACTGGTGGCGGCGCCGGTGGTGGTGCGCGATCCCCAGGGGGAGTTCGTCTACGACATCCGGCGCGACGAGGTGGAAGTCTACGACAACGGCCTGCCACAGCAGTTGAGCGCCTTCGAGCTGGCCTCGGCGCCGGTTTCGCTGGTGTTGCTCATCAACACCTCGCAGCGGGTGGCGCCGTTGCTGGAGCGGGTACAGCCGAGCGGCATTCTCTTCTCAAGCTACGTGATGGGCCAGAACGGGGAGGCCGCGGTCATCACCTTTGATGATGAGATCACGGTGCGGCAAGAGTTCAGCGGGGATGTGGATAAGCTGGTCAAGACGGTGTCGCAGGTTCGCGCCGGGGGGAGCAAAGCGCGGCTGGCCGACGCCCTGGACCAGGCCGTGGCGCTGCTGGTGGAGCGGCCGCAGGGCCGCCGCGGAGTCATTGTGGCGGTAAGCGAGGCGCGGGATGATGGTAGCGAGGTTCCGATGGGGGTTCCGCTGCGGAGCGCGCAGCTGGCCGGCATCAGCATTTACACCATCACCTTGAACCGGTCGGAAGCCATTTGGCGCCGCCGCCCGGAAGAAACTCCGGTAAAACCCTCTCCCTATCCGCCCGGCGTCAGCCCCATGCCTCCCCTGCCGGGGCAGGTACAGACTCCGACTACGGAAGCGCAGCGGCAACAGGGAGGAGCGGACATCCTGGGGGCGGTCAAGACGCTGGTAACCACCCTGAAGGACACCGTGGGTCAGAATGTGCTCGAAGTCTACGCGCAGGGCTCGGGCGGGCAGAACTTCAACCCTTTGAGCCGAGAGGAATTTGAGGCGGCCATCAACCTCATCGGGCAGGACCTGCACAATCAGTACCTGGTCAGCTACCGACCGTCGAACCGCGACCAGGAAGGCTTCCACCGGCTGGAGGTGCGGGTCAACCGGCCGGGGGTGCGGGTGCGCACGCGGAGCGGGTACTACGTGGGGCCGCCGCTCTAGAAAACATTCCTCGGTTTCAGGGTTATCGGCGGCGTCCTTCGACAATTCCCAGTAGCTCGCGCGCACAGTAAATGCGGTTGCGATGCCTCTTCGTGATCTCTTCGAGTATTGCCGCGTCGAGTAGGCGATTTACCGCCGCTTGTGCTGTGGGATAGCTGACTCGCAGTCTATCTCTAGCTCTGGGAACTGTGACATAGGGGTTGGCAAAGATTTCGTCAAGCAAAATCAGAGTTGGACCGGTGACGCGCTTCTTTTGCAGAGAGTCGCGATACCTCTGGTGTAATGCTAGAAGCTCTTCTGCGGTACTCAATGCATCCTGTGATTGAACAGCAATAGCGCGAAGAAAGAAAACCAGCCAACCCTCCCAATCACCACATCTATCTACTGCTTTCAAGCGCTGGTAATACTCATCCCGGTTCTTTTCTAAGAAGGCGCTCAAATAGAGGAGAGGCTGCGTTAAAAGCCTCCGTTCCACCAAAAACAGAATGATGAGCAAGCGCCCTACGCGGCCGTTGCCGTCGACGAATGGGTGAATAGCCTCGAACTGATAGTGAAGCAGGGCGCACTGCAGGAGCGGAGGGAGGGAGGCTTCGCGCCTATGAGCGAACTTTTCCCACTGGTCGAGGACTCCCATCATCTCGATGGGCGGGGGAGGCACAAAGTTGGCATCGTTGAGCGAACATCCAGTCGGCCCGACCCAGTTTTGTGTCTTTCGAAATTCTCCCGGGGTGCCGTGCTCCCCCCGCACCCCGCGAACCAGTTCACGATGGAGTTCTCTGGTTAGCCTGAGGCTGAGTGGAAGCTCAGGGAGTCGCTTCAATCCGTGATTGAGTGCGCGGACGTAGTTGAAGACCTCGCGAACATCCGGCCGTGGCGGCTCTGCACTGGGCTCCGCTTCGAAGAGAAAAAGATCGGACATCGACGCATGCGTCCCTTCGATGCGTGAACTCAATACCGCCTCGCGGCGCATGTAAGGGCCGAGCAACAAGTGAGGGTTTGGCAAACGTCGGCCAACCCCCTCTAACACAGCCAGAGCCCTGTCTGCCTCAGAAAGCGCTCCCACCAAGTTCTTTGAATAAGCCATACTGGGTGAGAGCGGGTTGGGGACAAACGCGTAGTATCCTTGCGGACTTCTTACAACCTTACCTGCCGAGGATTTTTCAAAGCTGTTGGGGTCCATGATTTCAATGACTTAGCGTCCGCATGATCCGAACTTGAATATGCCAAATCTTATTAAAGAAATCAAGTGGTTTCTTTATTATTATTGGGGGCCTTAAAGTTCCTTTAGATTTGGCTATTTGTGACTTTTCGCTGCGCTCCTGGGCAATCTCGCACTGCCGTGCGATTGAGCCAGCGGATGGCTACTACGTCGAGCCGCCGCTCTAGTCCAGAGACGGCCGGAAATCAGAGATC
>CAYTXK010000140.1:2918-6031 GCA_964441645.1 uncultured Acidobacteriota bacterium | reverse complement strand
GCCCTCGACTCGGGCAAGCTCATTTCTCCTGCCTCCAGGGAGGCCATGATGTCCCCAGCGCTTTCTCCCGGTGGGCAGCCCCTCCCCTACGGGCTGGGAGTTTTTGTGCAGACCTATCGGGGAAATAAGCTGGTGTGGCACCCCGGCTGGTGGCCCAACGCCTATTCAGCCCTGTACCTCAAGGTCCCCGAGAAGAAGCTCACCTTGATCTTGCTCGCAAACAGTGACGGACTGTGGTGGGGAAATCCGCTGGACGCGGCCGAAGTCGAGCGCTCCGCGTTTGCGCAAGTATTCTTCCGATATTTTCTTCAATGAGAGTTGCCCCGTACTCTGTACGGCGAACTGCCGCGCTAGCGCCCAAGGAGGCCACGACTTCGGCCGTGCCGTATTTGGCCTGGGCTGACTCAGCCGCGCGGTTGCTCACCCCTGCCCCCCGTGTTACGATGGCGGTTCGGATCAGACTTTGGGCTCCGTGCAACGAATCCCCGCGAACCCCGCCAGGTCCGGAAGGAAGCAACGGTAGCGGGTCGGTTCCGTGTGCCGCGGAGGACCCGAGGTCTGGTCCCCTGAAACCTGAGCGGGAAGCGAAGGTTTCACCCTGAGCCCGCAGGGCGAAGGGTTGTGAGTTCAGTCTCGAGCGTGTCCTTAGCCCCAGCCAGATGACCTACCAGGTAATCGCGCGCAAGTACCGCCCGCAAACCTTTGATGAAATCATCGGCCAGGAGCCCATTGTCCGCACGCTGAAGAACGCCCTTGAGCAGAACCTGGTGGCGCACGCCTACATTTTCTCCGGTATGCGCGGCGTCGGCAAGACCACCACGGCGCGCATCCTCGCCAAAGCCCTGAACTGCCAGAACGGGCCGACCACCAAGCCCTGCGGCCAGTGCCCCGCCTGCCGCGAAATCACTGCCGGGTCGGCGCTCGACGTGCTGGAAATCGACGCTGCCTCCAACCGCGGCATTGATGAAATCCGCGAGCTGCGCGAAACCGCACGCTACCTGCCCGCCCGCGACCCCTACAAGGTATTCATCATTGACGAAGCCCACATGCTTACCACCGAGGCCTTCAACGCCTTGCTCAAGACGCTGGAAGAGCCGCCGCCGCGCGTACTCTTCATCCTGGCCACCACCGAGCCCCACCGCATCCCCTCCACCATCCACTCCCGTTGCCAGAGCTTTCATTTCCGCAGAATCAGCTTTCAGGAAATTCTCGAGCGGCTCGGCCGGCTCGCCGCCCAAGAAGGCGCTCAGGTGGAGCCGGAAGCCCTGGCGGTGATGGCGCGCGCCGCCGAGGGCAGCCTGCGCGACGCGCTCTCCGTTCTCGACCAGGCCATCGCCTACGGGGGGAAAACCATTACGGCGGCGCAGGCGCGCGAGCTGCTGGGCGTAGTCAGCGGCGAAGTTCTGGACGAGCTGGTCGCCGCCATCGCCGAAGCCTCGTCGGAGAAAATCCTCCGCCTGGTGGACCGCCTCGAGCGCGAGGGCCACAACTTGCAGCACTTCTGCGGCGAAGCGCTGCGCCACATCCGCAATCTCTTGCTAGTGCGCATCGGCGGCGCCGCGGCCAAGCTCGCAGAAGCCGCCGGGCTCGAGCGCCAGCGACTGGAAGCCGCCGCCGGCCTCTTCTCCGAGGAAGACCTGCTGCGTTTCTTCAAGGTGCTCCTGGATACAGAGCGAGAGTTGCGCCAGGCCCCGCAGCCGCGGCTGCACCTGGAGCTGGGCCTGCTGAAGCTGGCGCAGGCCGAGCGGCTGGTCTCGCTCGAAGAAGTGCTGGCCGAGCTCACCGGGGCCAGCCGGGGAGAACCGCTGCCGGCCCACCGAAGTCCGCAGGACGCAGGTGGGTCCGCCCGCCGATCACCGGCCGTCAATCCCGCTCCGGCTGCGCCCGCGGCCGCCGCACGACCTGAACCGGCGCCTCGTCCGTCGGGCCCGGTGCTCGAAGCTGAAACTATCGAAGCCATTCAGAGCGCCGTTTTTGCGCAGTCGAAATTCCTCGGCTCGTTTGTGGAGAGCGTGGCCCGCTGGGAGCGCCACGCGGACAGCTTGACCCTCTGGTTCCCCTCCGACAGCCGCACGCTGATCGACATGCTCGACAAAAAACAACAAGCCCAACTCGAAAAAATCATCTCCGGCGTGCTCGCCGCTCCCGTGAAGGTGGTTGCCAAAGTGGGAGCCGTGGAGTCTGCCCGCCGCAATCTGCAGGACGCCGGCGGGCCTGCCCCAGTGTCCGCCGTGGCCGACAATCCCCACAACCCGGTGGTGAAGGCGCTGCTCGACCGCTTCGGCGGCTCCGTCCGCCGCGCCTCCGAGCTACCTGCCCGCCGCAGTCCGCAGGACGTAGGCGGGCCTCCCCGCGGAAGGCCGGAGGAGGAATGAGCTTGACCGACCTGCAAAAAATGCTCGGCCAGATGCGCCAGGTGCAGGAAGAGCTTCAGCAGAAGCTAGCCACTATAACGGTCGAAGCCTCGGCGGGCGGCGGCATGGTCAGCGTCAAGATGAACGGCCAGAAGCAACTCCTGGAGGTGCGGCTCGACCCGGAAGTGATGCGCACTGGCGACCGCGAAATGCTCCAGGACCTGGTGCGGGCGGCGGTCAACCAGGCTTCGCGCCAAGTGGACGCCGAGCTGCAGCAGCAGGTGATGAATCTCGCCGGGCTCGGCCCGCTCAAGCTCCCCGGTCTGTTTTAAGATGGCTGCTCTGAGGCACCGATGAAGAACCTAGCCGAACCCATCGCGCGGCTGGTCGAAGAATTGAAGCGTCTGCCGGGCATCGGGCAGAAAAGCGCCACGCGGCTGGCGTTTCACCTGCTGCGGCAGCCGCGGGAGGATGTCGAGCGGCTGGCGGCCGCGCTCGTGGCCGCGCGGGAGAACCTGCGCACCTGCTCGCTCTGCCATAACCTCACCGACCAGGACCCCTGCGGTTTCTGCCGCTCATCGGAGCGCAGCGAAAAGCAGATTTGCGTGGTGGAGTCGGCGCAGGACATCGTCAACCTGGAGAAAACCTCGCGCTACCAGGGGCTTTACCACGTGCTGGGCGGCGTCATTGCCCCCCTCAGCGGCGTCGGCCCCGAGCAGTTGAACATCAAAAGCCTGCTCGAGCGCCTGCAAAAGAATT
>CAYTXK010000140.1:2251-2908 GCA_964441645.1 uncultured Acidobacteriota bacterium | reverse complement strand
TCGCCAAGCTCATCAAGCCCCTCGGCATCCGCGTCACCCGCCTGGCGCTCGGCCTGCCCATGGGCGGCGAACTCGAGTACTCCGACTCCGCCACCCTCGCCCACGCCCTCGACGGCCGCCGCGAACTCTAGCTATCCCGAGTGCGCTATACTGAAAAGAACGCTTCGAACCGAGGGGGACACTATGAAACGCAACTTGATTGGGCTTCTGGTAATTGCTGCCCTGCTGCCCTCACTGACCCTGGGTGGAAAAGAGGACCTCACACAGCGCTTCCTCTTGCTGGCCACGAAAAAGACCTCCACCATGCAAAAAGAACTGAACGAAGCTGCGGCCGCCGGCTACCGCGTTCTCACCGGCTCTCCGACCAGCGGCAACGAGATGGCGGTCATCTTGGAAAAAGTAGCCACACCCCCGAACACCTATGAGTACGTGTTGCTCGCCACCTCACGCACCTCCACCATGGAAAAAGAACTGAACGAGGCCGCCGAGAAAGGCTTCCGGCTTCTTCCCGACACGATGATTGCCAAGGCGCAGATCATGGGCGGCATCGAAATCGTTGTGCTGTTGGAGAAGGCTCCCGGCCCGGCCAAGCCCTACCAGTACAAACTCCTGGCCACCACGCTTACTTCGACGATGCAAAAGGAGATGAGCCAGGCC
>CAYTXK010000140.1:0-2241 GCA_964441645.1 uncultured Acidobacteriota bacterium | reverse complement strand
CCACCGAGGAGGGCTTCGTGGTGGTCGGCATGGTCAGCCGCGACGAGCACATCGTCATCTTGGAAAGGGAGGCGAAGTAGAACCGCCGGCCGCCCAGAGCTTAGGAGCGCGCCGCCTCGCCGCGCCTCAGCACCTCAGCAGCTATAATCCCCGCTGTGGCCTCGACGTTCTCCTCTCTCTCTGACGCGCTCCGGCTTGATCTTTTCTTCCCGAAGTCTAAAATGGGAGTAGAAACGCGATGCCGTGGCTGAAACCAACCAGCGCCTGCCTGCTCATCCTCGCCGCTTTGGCCCTGGGGCTGGCGCTCCATTCCCTCCCGGCCTTCGAACCGCCCAGCGAAACCGCGGCGGGCAAACCATCGGAGGATGCCAAGGTGGTCGCCCACGGCAAAGAGCTTTTTATGGAGCGCTGCGCCAAGTGTCACGGCGAGCGCGGCGATTGGCCGCTGAAGACCGGACTGCCGCTGAATGAGCGCAAGCTCACCCGCGAGGTGATTGAGCGCAACGTCGCCGGCCGCTTCAAGAGCGCCCCCGCCGACGACAAGCGCGCCGTCACCCTCTACATCGAAACTCTGCTGAAGAAGTAACCAGCCTCTCTGGCCGTCGGCCGCTTGCCGCCGAAACTAGCCAAACCCGCGCGTGACCCGTATAATGAATTTTTCATCTAATCACGCGGAAAAGGAATTACAACGCCAACAAACGCGAATGACTGACTCCGCCCAGACGGGCGGCCCTCCGGCCGCCTCCCGCGCCCGCCCGAACCGACTCTGGGAACAGCTCCAGCCGCTGGGCCCCTACCTGCGCCGCTACCGGCACCCGCTGGCCATCGGGACGGTCTTTCTGCTGCTCACCAACTTCACCACCATCCTGGGGCCGCTCGTCATCCGCGCCGCCATCAACAGCATCGAGCGCGGCGTCCCCGACCCCGCGCAATTGCTGCGCTACGCCGGCCTGCTGCTGCTCATCGCGGTGGCCACCGGCTTCTTCCGTTTCTGGATGCGCTGGATTCTCATCGGCATCTCCCGCGACATCGAGTACGAGCTGCGCAACGACCTCTTCCAGCATCTGCTGCGCCAGTCGGCGCGCTTCTTCACCCAGTGGCGAGTCGGCGACCTGATGACCCGCGCCACCAGCGACATCACCAACGTGCGCATGGTGCTCGGCCCCGGGCTGATGTACACGGCCAACGCTCTGGTGATGTTTCCCCTGGTCATCGCCATGATGCTCTATCTTGACTGGCGGCTGACGCTGGTAGTGCTAGTGCCCGTGCCGCTGGTTTCTTTCTCCATGCGCTATCTGGGGCGGCTCATCCACTACTACTCGGAGCGGATTCAGAGCCGCTTTTCGGCGCTCACGGCCCGCGCCCAAGAAAACCTGGCCGGCATCCGCCTGCTGCGGGCCTTCGCACAGGAGGAAGCCGAGCAGCAGGCCTTCGACCGCTTGAACCGCGATTACCTGGAGGAGAACCAGCGGCTCATCAGCTTCCAGTCGCTGTTGTGGCCGTCGCTGGCGGTGCTGCTCGGCCTGTCGTTCCTGCTAGTGTTCTGGCTGGGCGGCCGCGCGGTGCTGGCCAAGCGGATGGATGTCGGCTCCTTCTACGCCTTCTCGCATTTCCTGGTGATGCTGATCTGGCCGATGATTGCCATCGGCTGGGTGGTGAATCTCTTCGAGCGCGGCGCGGCTTCGATGGACCGCTTGCAGGCGCTGCTGACCGCGCCGCCCGAGATCACCGACCGCGCGCCCGCCGACGCGCCAGCCAGCATCCGCGGCGAAATCGAGTTCCGCCGCCTGACCTTCAGCTACAACGGCGTGCCGGTGCTGAGCGACATCAACCTGCGCATCCCGGCCGGCTCGACCGTAGCCATCGTCGGCCCCACCGGTTCCGGCAAGAGCACGCTGACGCATCTCGTCGGCCGCCTCTATGACGCGCCCGAGGGCGCGGTGCTGCTCGACGGCCGCCCGCTCGGCGCCCACCGTCTGGCGACGCTGCGAGGCTCGATCGGCTACGTCCCGCAGGAAACCTTCCTCTTTAGCGAAACCCTGCGGGAAAACATCGCCCTGGGCGTCCCGGAGGCGAGCGAGGAGGACATCCGCCGCGTGGCGGAGATCGCCGGGCTGGCCGAGGACGTGGAAAGCTTCCCCAAGAAATACGACACGCTGGTGGGCGAGCGCGGCATCACGCTTTCGGGCGGGCAGAAGCAGCGCACCGCCATCGCCCGCGCCGTGCTGCGCAACCCGCGCA
>CAYTXK010000139.1:0-6031 GCA_964441645.1 uncultured Acidobacteriota bacterium | reverse complement strand
GCCCGGCTACGTCCACGCCTATGGAGTCCACTCGCTCCACGGCCGCGCGGTGGCTGTAGCCAGCGGTATCAAGCTGGCCAACACCGATTTGAAAGTCGTTATCACCGGCGGCGATGGCGACGGCTACGGCATCGGCATCGGCCACTTCATCCACGCCATGCGCCGCAACCTCGACCTCACCTACGTGGTGATGAACAACCAGATTTACGGGCTCACCACCGGCCAGGCCTCGCCCACTACTATGAAGGAAATGCGCACCAAATCCACGCCGCGCGGCAACGTCGAGCTGCCCATCAACCCCATCCTCCTGGCGCTGGCCTCCGGCGCCACCTACATCGCCCGCGGCTTCTCCGGCGAGCCCAACCACATGGCCGACCTCATCGCCGGCGGCATCCAGCACAAGGGCTTCGCCCTGATTGACGTCTTCAGCCCCTGCGTTACCTACAACAAGCTCAACACCTACCCCTGGTTCAAGGAGCGCGTCTACAAGCTCGAGGACCAGCAGGGCTACGACCCCGGCGACTCTCGCGCCGCCGTGGAGAAGTCCTTCGAATGGGGCGATCGCATTCCCCTCGGCCTGTTCTACCGTGACCAGCAGCCGACCTACGAGGACAGCGAGCCGGCCTTCAAGCTCGGCCCGCTCGTCCGCCACCAGCTCGGCCTGGACGAGGCTCTCTTCGCGCAGCTGGTGGAAGAATTGATGTAAGGACGCCGGCACACCGCCCCCGGTTTTCAGCTAGCCTTCCTCAGCCGCAAAGCAACAGAGGGCGAAATAACTTTGCTCGCTTGACCCGCGGCGCTAGAATGGACCCACTCCTTCAGGGCTGCGTGGGGCAGCGCCAGAGGAGGACTCCGATGAAAGTGCTGATGGTCGACAAGTTTCCCGGCCCGACCCTCGAGGAAATAAAACGCCTGGGCTTCGAGTTGGTCTACTCCACCGAGCTCAAGGGCGATGCCCTGGCAGCGGAGATTAAGAAGGGCGGCTTCGAAGCCTTGGTCGTGCGTTCAACCAAAGTGACCGAGGCCATGGTCGAAGGCACCCGCCTCAGCCTGGTCATCCGCGCCGGCTCGGGCTACGACACCATTGATGTCGCCGCCTGCTCCAAGCGTGGCATTTACGTGGCCAACTGCCCCGGGAAGAACTCCACCGCTGTGGCCGAACTCGCCTTCGGGCTCATCCTGGCGCTCGACCGCCGCCTCGCCGACAACGTCGTCGAGCTGCGCCAGCACCAATGGAACAAAAAAGAATACAGCAACGCCCGCGGCCTCTATGGGCGCACGCTGGGGCTGGTCGGCGTCGGCCAGATCGGCGCCCTGATGATCGAGCGCGCGCGGGCTTTTGGCATGCCCGTGGTGGCCTGGAGCCGCTCGCTCACTCCGGAGAAAGCACGCGCGCTGGGAGTGGAGCGCAAAGAATCGCCGGAAGCTGTCGCGGCGGCCGCCGATGTGGTCAGCGTGCATGTGGCGCTCACGCCCGACACCAAGCGCCTCTGCGGCGAAACATTCTTCGCCGCTCTGCGCAAGGGAGCCTATTTCATCAACACTTCGCGCGGCGAAGTGGTGGATGAGGAAGCCTTGAAGAAAGCCGTGCGCGAAAAGGGCGTCCGTGCCGGGCTCGACGTTTTCGCCAAAGAGCCCGCCACGGCTACCGGCGGCTTCGAGGACGACGTGGTGGACCTGCCCGGCGTCTACGGCACGCATCACATCGGCGCCTCCACCGACCAGGCCCAGGAAGCCATCGCCGAAGAAACCATCCGCATCCTCGTAGCCTATCGTGACCGCCGCGAAGTTCCCAACGTGGTGAATTTGGAAAGTGTAGCCAGGTGAGGTGAGCGATGAGCGTGAGTCCGACGACTAAAGCCGCAACCGCAACCGCGAGCGGCGTCGATCGCGTTTACAACTTCAACCCCGGGCCGGCGGTGCTGCCCTTGCCGGTGCTGGAGGAAGTCCAGCGTGACCTTCTCGCCCTGCCGGGTGTGGGCATGTCGGTGCTGGAGATCAGTCACCGCGCCAAGGAGTTCGACGCCATCCTGGAGGGCGCCGAAGCCGACCTGCGCTCTCTGCTCAGCCTGCCGGACAACTACAAAGTGATTTTCCTCGGCGGCGGGGCCAGCTTGCAGTTCGCTATGGTGCCGATGAATCTGCTCCCCAAGGACGGCTCGGCCGACTACATCATCAGCGGCCACTGGGCGGAAACTGCTGCCAAAGATGCGAGGAAAATCGGCAAGGTAAACATCGCCGCCTCCACCGCCGCCGAGAACTTCACCCGCATCCCGCGGCAAGAGGAGTTGAAGCTCGACCCCAAGGCCGCCTACGTCCACTTCACTTCCAACAACACCATCTACGGTACCGAAGCTCCCAGCGAGCCCGCCGTGGGTGACGTCCCGCTGGTCTGCGACGCCTCCTCCGACATCCTCAGCCGGCAGATTGACGCGAAAAAGTACGCCCTGATTTACGCCGGCGCGCAAAAAAATATGGGCCCGGCGGGTGTCACCCTGGTCATTGTTCGCGACGACCTGCTGGCGCGCGTCCCCCAGGGGCTGCCCGCTATGCTCGACTTCCGCCTGCAAGCCGAAAAAAAGTCCGTCTACAACACCCCGCCCGTCTTCGCCATCTACGTCATGCGGCTGGTGCTGGGCTGGATGCGCAACGGCGGCGGCCTCCCGGAAATGGAGCGCCGCAACCGCCAGAAGGCCGCGCTCCTCTATGACGCCATTGATTCGAGCGGCGGCTTCTTCCGCGGCACAGCCGAAAAGTGGTGCCGCTCGCGCATGAACGTCACCTTCCGCCTGCCTTCTGAAGAACTGGAGGCCAAGTTCGTCAAACAAGCTGAGGCGCGGAAGCTCGTCGGCCTCAAAGGCCACCGCACCGTGGGCGGCATGCGCGCCTCGCTCTACAATGCTTTCCCGCTGGAGGGCGTCCAGGCGCTGGTGGAGTTCATGCGGGAGTTCCAGCGCCAGAACGGGTAGCCGATTGCCCCCGCGCTTCCTCGAGCGAGCCAAGAAGACGGTCAAGCGGCACCTCAAGAAAGTTTTTCCCCGCCCGGGGCTGACTCTTCGCCGCCTCCTCTATTTTCCCGCCGACACGCTTGACCATCTGCTCGGGCGCGCCGGCCCGCTTACGCCGCCCCGCAGCCTCCGCTACGCTTGGGGTGGATGGTTCCACGCCGATGCGGGCGAGTTGATTCATTTTCTTGAGCAGCACGCCCGCCTCGCGCCTCATCACAACGTGCTCGATGTCGGCTGCGGCGTCGGAAGTTTGGCTGTCGCGCTCGCGCCCTTCCTCGAGGCTCACGGCCGCTACGAAGGCTTCGATATCGTCCCCGAGGGCATTGCCTGGTGCCAGAAGGCGATTGCCCCGCGCTATCCGAATTTCCACTTTCAACTCGCCGATGTCTTGAACCCCAGCTACAACCCCGCCGGCCGCTGGAAGGCCTCCGCGTACCTGTTTCCCTTTGCCGACGCGGCCTTCGATGTCGTCTATCTCGGCTCGGTGTTTACGCACCTGCTTCCCCCGGAACTCGAGAACTACATGCGCGAAATCGCGCGCGTGCTTAAGCCCGGCGGCCACTGCGCCATCACCTTCTTCTTGTTGAACGCGGAGTCGCTGGAGTTGATGCGCGCCGGCCGCAGCGTTTTCGACTTCACTCACCACTTCGGCCCTTACAGCCTGCTCGATCCCGCTATGCCCGAAGACGCCGTGGCCTACCAGGAAAGTTACGTGCTCTCGCTTTTTGAAAGTGTGGGACTGAAAGTGCAGCAGCCGCTCGCTTATGGGTTATGGTGCGGCCGCGCCGTGCCGTTTCCCTATCAGGATTTTGTCGTGGCCGCCAAGCCTGTCGAGAGCGGCGCCTCAGCCAGCGCCCGCAGCGACTCTGTGTAGGGCGGCCGCGCCAGGCCGCGCTCGGTGATGATGACGGTGATGAGCCGCGCCGGGGTCACATCAAAAGCCGGGTGCCGCACCGCAATGTTTTCCGGCGCGATGCGCACCGTGCCGATGTGCGTGACCTCTTCCGCTGAGCGCTCCTCGATGGGGATGTGCTCGCCTGACGGAATCGAAAGATCAATAGAGCTGAACGGCGCCGCCACGTAAACCGGCACCCCGTGCTCCCGCGCCAGCACCGCGATCTGATAGGTCCCGATCTTGTTGGCCGTGTCGCCGTTGGCGGCGATGCGGTCGGCGCCCACGATGACGCAGTCCACTTTGTCCGTCTTCAGGATGTGGCCCACCATATTGTCGGTGATCAGCGTCGTGGGGATGCCGTCCCGCTGCAGTTCCCAGGTCGTGAGCCGCGCGCCCTGCAAGTAGGGGCGCGTCTCGGGCGCGATCACGTGCACGTGCTTGCCGCGCGCCACCGCTTCCCGCACCACTCCCAGCACCGTGCCATAGCCGCCCGTGGCCAGCGCGCCGGCGTTGCATTGCGTGAGCACCTGGGCGTCGGCCGGCAGCAACTCGGCCCCCAAGCGCCCGATGGCTTGGCAGCGGGCCACATCGTCGGCATGAATGTGCTGTGCCTCTTCGACCATGGCTTTCTTCGCCGCCGCCAGGTCGCCCGTAGCCGCACGCGCGAAGGCCCGCCGCATCTGCTCAATCGCCCAGAAGAGATTCACGGCCGTGGGGCGCGTGTGCGCCATCGCCTCGCAAATCTGGTTGAATTCCTTTTCGAGCGCCGCCATGTCGCGGGCTTGCGAGTTCTTGATCCCCAGCGCGATGCCCATCGCCGCGGCTATGCCGATGGCGGGCGCCCCGCGGATGACCATCCGCCGGATGGCGTCGGCCACTTCTTCCCAGCGCGTGCAGGTGACGTAGACTTCGCTGGTGGGAAGCTGGAGCTGGTCCAGCAGCACCACGCCGCCTTCGGTCCACTCGATGCTTTTCACCATCGCTCGCGAGCAGTCTAGCCCGGCCCGAGCAGAGCGAGCAAGGGCAGAGGCAGCGCCGGCAGCGCGTGATAACCGGGCGAGAGAAGAAACAGCAGGGAGATAGTGCCGTTGTAGGCGAAATGCAAGCAGATGCTGGCCGTGGTCGAGCCGGTGCGCGCGCGCGTCAACGAAAAAATCAGGCCCACCACGCACAGCAGCGCCATCTGGAAATACGCCGGCCAGAGTTGCGGGAAGTGCAGGGCGCCGAACAGCAGCCCGCTCGTCACCACCGCCAGGTTCGTCCCCCAGAGTCCTTCCAGCAGCGTGTAGATGTAGCCGCGAAAGAGCAGTTCCTCCACCAACGGCGCCACCAGCACCCCGGCAACGATAACCAGCTCGGCCGCCGCCTGCGTGCTCATCAGCCTTTCAATGGCCAGATCTTTCTCTGGCGGATGGAGGAAGTTAGCCATCTGGATAACCAGCGCCAGTGTGAAGCCGGTGATCAGGATCAGCAGGGCGGGCGCCGGGGTCAGCCTCCGCAACGCCAGTGTCGGCCCGAAAGGAAGCCCGCGCCGCCGCACCACCGCATAAAGAAGAAGCAGGAGTAGGAGGTAGTAGGTCACCTGCACCGGCACGGCAAAAAAGGCGTTGTACTGGTTCCGCTCAATCACCTGGTTCAGGAGCCGCTCCCAGCCGGTGTGTGGCGACTCCCCGCGGGCGGCGAAAACCAGCAAGTACAGGGCAGAGAATTGCACCAGCGGAAAAAGCGCCGTCGCGAAAAGAAGAAAAATCAGCAGGTCGCGCAGGCCGCCCAGCGACGCCGCGGGCGGTGGGGGCGGGGGTGGAGCCGGCTCAGCAGCGGGCGCAGTGCTCATCGCTCGCAGGGGACTCTAGCAGCACCTCAAGGAAAAGGGCAATCGAATGCTCTAGGTCTCCGACTTGCCAATTTCACTTTTCTCTGCTCTATTCTTGCCGCTGTTCTCGAGGGGGAGCCATGAGGGCGAAAAGTGTGTTTGGGTGGGCAGGAGCATTGGTGGTCGTGTCGCTTTCAGTCTGCGCCGCGGCCAACGCACAGGACTCTGCGGCTCCTTCTCCCATGTGTTCCATCGAACAACTGCAATGGGTTTCTGGTTCTTGGGAGATGCTGACCGATGACGCGCGCAGGGAAG
>CAYTXK010000138.1:0-6055 GCA_964441645.1 uncultured Acidobacteriota bacterium | reverse complement strand
GGATGCGCCGATGCGAGGCCTGAACTTGCTCGATCCTCCGCGCCCCGGCGACGCAATTTACTTGCTGAGTGACGGCGGCGAGAATATCAGTCGCACCAGGGACCGGGATGTGGAACGCGGGCTGCTAGGGAGTGGTACACGTCTCTTCGCCCTTCTCGTCGCCGACCCGGTCGGGAGCCGCTCCGAGCCGGAGTTCGTGTATGGACTGCAACCTCTCAACCGTCTTTCCGAAACTTCCGGCGGAGCGCTGCGCACTCTCATTGCGGGTCAATTCAAGTTAAACACCAAGACACACGAAGAGTTGAAGCGAAACGTTCAGCGAATATTTCACGGTCCCATGGCGATGTTTTACTTGGTTCAGGTCGACCTGCCCCAGCAGCCCGATAAGGCGCGCAACTGGAAGCTTGAAGTCGTGAACCCCGCCGCAAAGCGGAGAAAAGATTTGACGGTGCTCTACCCGCAAAAGCTCCTCCCCTGCCCTGACACTGCCTCGTCCACGCCGAAGTAGGGCACCAACCCCCCAAGCGGCGCTCTGCCTTGTCATTCCGAACCCTTGCCCCCGACGGCCAGCCCTGGCAGGCATTCGGGGTGAGGAATCTGCTTTTCCCCTCTGCGTCTTCCTCTGTGTCCTCTGCGCCTCTGTGGTGGAAGTTCCTGCTCTGCTTGGTCTGTCTGCCCACCAATCGCGGCGATTCGGTGCCTGAGAGTAATTTTTACCCCTCTGTAGGCCACTGAAAATGAAGCACTAAAAATTTTCTTCCGCAAAAACCGCAAAAACCTTAGACTCCGCCCCGCCCCTTTTGTTACCAACATGACGCGCGCGCGCTTGTCCTGAGTCCCGCCTGGCGGGACGAAGGGCACCGCACGCGAACAGAACGACCGACGACGAAGCCAAACGGCGCGGCTTCGTCGCCGCTACCAAACCCCATTGAAGTAGCGGCGAGGAATGCGTTTCAGGCCCGTACGGGCAGCATTCCTCGTCGGTTGTTCCCGAGCCCGCTGGCGCTGGGCGTATGAGGTGAACCGACCACCGATGGCCAACACACGAGCGAAACCCGAACCCAGCCGCGCCCAGCAGCGCGCCGCCGCGCGCGCCCGGCGGCTGCGCGGGGCGATCCTGTCGCTGCTGGCCGAAGAGTCGCCCGAGCGGCTGAACGCCGACGTGCTGCTGGGGGTGCTGGAGCGGCTGCACTACGACGTCACGGCGCGCGAGCTGGCGGCGGCGCTCGCCTACCTGCGCTCGCGCGGTTACGTCGAGTTCGAAGAGCTGCGCTCGCGCGAGCTGCCCGGCCTGCCCCGCATCATCCGCGTCGGCATCACCGCCCCCGGCGCCGACGCGGTCGAGGGCACCACCGACGACCCCGGCGTAGATGTGCCATGAAGGCCGTCAAGCGCCGGCCCAACGACACCACACGCCGCCGGCGTAACTACAGGGTCGAGCGCCTTCCCTTCGAAGCCCGCGAGCGTGTCCTCGAGGGCTTCAAAGCGGGGAAGGACTACACCGCCATCCGCGCCGAGCTCGCCCGGAGGGGCGTAAAGATCAGCACCACCGCCCTCAGCAATTACTGGCGCGACCGCTTCCAGATCGAAGAAGACCGCTTGCGCGCCGCCCAGGCCATGACGGAGCGGATCGAAAACGCCATGAAAGAAAAGAGCGGCACCTCGCTGGCGGTCATGGGCCGCGAACTGCTCTTCTCAAGAGTCCTCGAGAAACTCGGACAACTGGACAAAGCCAGCATCTGGCAACTCCTCCGAGAAGCGCGCGAACTGGCCCGCGCCACCCGCGGCCAAACCCTCGTCCCCAAGCGCAATGGCGCCATACCCGCCAGTCGCGCTAAGCAGACCCGCGAGATGCGCCGCCGCTGGCGCGAACTCTACGGCTTGGAAGAACCGGATGAACACAAGCAACAAAGCGTCAAACGCAGCCAAGGCTGACGGCCAGCTGAAAGCTCAGTTCTCTAGCGGGCCGGGCCTTCTCGGAGCGGAGAGGAGATCCCGCGATTTCGGCGGGAAGGCCTGCCATCAAAATGGCGCGCGAAGCGCCTCCTGTTTTGTGGGGCGGGGTTTTAACCCCGCCGAGAGAGATGGCGCGCAGCGCCTTCCTCACTGCCGTAGACCGTCGCGCAGGTCGCCGGACCGCAGCGACATTTCTCGCCTCTGTCCTCAGAGCGCAGTCGAGGAGCGAAGAACGGGTCGAAGGGAGCGTAGCCGAGGGGCGGAGTCCGACAGGACGGAGGGGCATTCTGGCAGGAATGTCACTGTGGCCCTTCGGCCTCCGCGACAGCCTACGGCAGTGAGGTGGCCCTGCGGGCCGCCATCGTTTGGCCGGCCTGAAGGCCGGCCCCGACAATTCGCATGACGCCGAAGAAAGCAGTCAAGAGCAGGCGAGAGGCAGCCCCGCAGCTCTACCCCTACCAGCGGCGCTGGGTCGAGGACGAGTCGCGCTTCAAAATTGCTTGCAAAGCCCGCCAAATCGGCTTCAGCTTTGCCGCCGCCTGGCGGGTGGTGGACCGGCGGCTCGAAACTCCGGGGCTGACGGTGTGGCTGTCGGCGTCGGAGCGGCAGGCGCTCGAAGCCATGGAGCACGTGCGGCGCTTCTGCCGCGAGCTGAAGGCCATCGCGCTCTTCGAAGACGAGGTCGTCGCCGGGACGGAAATCAAACAGCACATGATGCGCCTCGGGAACGGCAGCCGCATCATCGCCCTGCCCGCCAATCCCGATACGGTGCGCGGCTTTGCCGGCGACGTGGTGCTGGACGAGTTCGCCTTCCACCGCGACGCCGACGCCATCTGGCGCGCCGCCTTCGCCACGGCCACGCGCGGCTTTCAGATTGAAGTCATCTCCACGCCCAACGGCGCGCGCGGCAAGTACTACGAGCTGGCCCGCAGCGCCGGGCTGGTGGACTCCGAACTCGCTTCCGCTGCCTTTCCCGATTCCCTTTGGAGCCCGCACCGGGTGGACCTCCCCACCGCCCGCGCGCAAGGCTTCGTCGTCGATGTCGAATCCCTCCGGGCGGCCATCGCCGACGAAGATGCCTGGCAGCAGGAGTATTGCTGCCGGTTCCTCGCTGAAGCCGCCCACTACATCCCGCCCCAGCTGGTGGTGGCCGCCGAACACTCGGCGGCCACTGCCACCCTCCCTTCGTTGGCGGAGGCCTTACGCGGCCCGTGTTATCTCGGCGTGGACATCGGGCGGCAGAGGGACCTGACGGTTTTCTGGCTGATTGAAGCCGAAGACTTCTCCCGAACACTCGGGACACCAGACGCGCGGCGGTTCGTGACGCGCGCCGTGCTGGCGCTGGAGCGCCAGCCCTTCGCGCGTCAGCGAGAAGCGCTCGATGCGTTGCTCGCCCTGCGAGCAACAGACGAAAACCGGACTACCGGTTCGAGCTACGCCATCAAGCGCTGCGCGATTGACGCCACGGGGCTGGGTTCGATGCTGGCGGAGGAATTGCACGCCCGCTGGGGAGCGCGGGTCGAGCCGGTGGTGTTCACGGCGGCGATCAAAGAAGATTTGGCGGTGCGCGTGAAGCGGTTTCTCGAAGAGCGGCGGCTGAAGCTGCCTTACGATGCGGCGGTGCGGGCGGCGCTGGCAGCGGTGAAGCGCACCGTCACGCCGGCGGGCAACATTCGTTTTGACGCTGACCGCACCGAGCGCGCCGCGCACGCCGACCATTTCTGGGCGTTGGCGCTGGCGCTGGCGGCGGCGGAAGAACCCGCGCTCAGCGTAGATTTCATTTCAACCTCAATGTCCCGCCCTTCCTCCCACGCCAGCGCTTTTTAGGGAGCGGGGGGAAGGGCGGATTGTTGGAGGACGGCCTGGTTGCGCTCGTCGGCGGCCACCTGGCGGAAGAAGAGCTTGAGCTCGGTGAGGCGGGCGACCGGCACCTCGACCTGCTTGATGCTGTATTCGCGCTGGTAGCGGAGGGTCGAGCCCTCGAGGGCGGCGTGGCTGCGGTAGTCGGCGAAGTCGGTGGAGAGGTCAACGGGCGGGGGCAGTTCGTCCACGCGGTAGCCCGCGGGCAGGGCGATTTCGATGAGGTCGGTATCAAGCGAAGCGGCGTCAAACTGCACCGGATACTTCCGCTCCTTCTTCTCCTCGAGTAAGCCCGAGCTTTTCTGCCCCAGCACGCGCGGGCGGAGGAGCAGCAGGTTGCCGACGACTTTGGCGTACTTGTTGGCGGTGAAGCGGTAGTGGACGACCAGATTCTTGTCGTACTCCTCCAAGTTTTCGACCGTGGGGTCTTGCAGGACAAAACCGCCGAGGAAATTGGAGAGGATGCTCTCCAGCACTTTGCGGCGCTCGGAGGCCGGGGCGGCCAGCAGCCAGGAGCGCATGCGGCGGGCCGGCTGGCCCCAGCGGATTTCGGTGACCGTTCCGGTGAGGTCGCCGGTGGGCGAGAGCGTGAGCTTGGCCTGGCGCAGCAGGCGGTTGGTGGCCGGCGGGAGCAAGGGCAGCGGGACGAGGTCGCCGCCGACGTCGGTGACCAGGAGGCCATGGTTGGCCTGGAGATAGGCGGGGAGATAGCCGAGCGGAGTGAGCTCGTCGGTGGGGTCGAAGTAGAGCAGAGGGCCGAGGCGGGGGTGGTCGCTGACGGCGTAGAGGTTGGTGGTGTCGGTGCCGTCGGGGACGCGCAGGGCGACGATGGCGTGATTGAAGTTGAAGACCGAGGGGGCGGCGGGCGCGATGACGCCGCGGTTGGTCTGAGCGAGCACGTAGTAGGAATCGACGCCAATCTCGCGCAGCATGGTGGAGAGCAGCGTGGCTTTGTCTTTGCAGTCGCCGTAGCGGGTGGAGAAGACCTGCGGGGCGGCGTGGGGTTTCCAGCCGCCGATGCCGATTTCGATGGCCACGTAGCGGACGTCGCGCTGGGCGAAAGCGGCGAGAGCTTTGATTTTGTCGAAGGGAGTGGCGGCGTCGGCAGTGAGCTCGCGGACTTTCTGCTGCATTTCGGGCGAGGGCTGGCGCTGGGGACGGGCCAGGTCTTCGGCCCAGCGGGCGACGTCGTCCCAAGAGTTGTGGCTTTTGCCGCGGAGCTCTTCGCGCGTGGGATGGAAGCTCAGCTCCATCCGCCCGGCGACGGCGCGCCAGTCGGGCATCTCGGGCTCGTCCTCGACGCCTTCCAAATCCTTCAGCTCCCAGAGCCAGCGGTTTTCGCCGGCGGGTTGAGGCTCGACGTCGGCGTGGTGGAGCCAGTAGGTGTCGAACTCCCAGCCGCGGGGCAGCTCGAGGATGTAGCGGGCGCGATGGGTGGGGATGGGGCGGGCGAACCACCAATTATCGGAGAGCACGAAGGGGCGGGCGCGCTGCTCGTATTCGTAGCCGATGATGTTGCCGGGCTCGGCGGCGGGGATTTCCAGGACTTTGACGCGGTTGTCGCTGAAGAGCACTCCGGCGAAAGGCGACACTTCGACGGCGTCTTTTTCTTTGACCTCGAACTCGCGCTGACCGGCGGGCAGGCTCCAGGCCTTGAGGTAGGTGATGCGGGTGTCGTTGTCGAAATAGACGCGGACGGTGCCGTAGTCGCGGCCCTGGGGACGGAGGATTTTTATGGCGCGGCGGGCGATGAACTTGATCTCGCCGGAATCCTTGACGGTGGTGATTTGTTCGTCGAGGAGGACGACGGCCTGGGTGTCGGCGGGATAGGGGGGGAGGGGTTCTTGGGCGACGGCGCGCAGCCAGTCAGGGACGCCGGCGCGGGCAGGGAGAGCCAGAGAAAGCAACGCCGCTAGCGCGGCGAGACAGACCCTTCGGCTCCGCTCAAGGCGGGCCCTTCGGCGCACCTCAGGGTAAACAGGAATGCCTGTCCTACCGGACGGGCGTAAATTGGTCATCGGGGTGGTCCTCCTCCTACTGCTTGGCGGCTTCGACGGCGCGCAAAACAATCTGCTGTTCATCGCCCGCACGGACCTTGTTATAGAAATCGCGCAGCGCCGGGTAATACTTCAGGTAAAAGATCTGGCCCTCCATCACAAAACGTCGCTTGATCTGGAGCGTGGCGCCTTGCTGAAGCGAAGTGATTTCGTAGCCGCCAAACGCCGGGGAAGCCGTCTGC
>CAYTXK010000137.1:0-6077 GCA_964441645.1 uncultured Acidobacteriota bacterium | reverse complement strand
GAAAACACCCGCGCCGCCTACCCGCTCACCCACCTCGACAACATCGAGCCCTCCGGCCTGGGTGGCCACCCGAAAAATATTTTCATGCTTACCTGTGACGCTTTCGGGGTGCTGCCGCCTCTGGCGCGCCTCAGCCCCGAGCAGGCCGCCTACCATTTCCTCGCCGGCTACACCGCCAAAGTGGCCGGCACCGAGCGCGGCATCGTCGAGCCCAAGACCACTTTCAGTCCCTGCTTCGGCGCCCCCTTCATGGCGCTGCACCCTAGCGTCTACGCGCGGATGCTGGCCGAGAAAATCGCCCGCCACCAGGTGAGTTGCTGGCTGGTGAATACCGGCTGGACGGGCGGCGCCTACGGCGTGGGGCAACGGATGAAGCTCGCCCACACCCGCGGTTTGATTCGCGCGGCCTTGACGGGCGCGCTCGATACTGCTCCCGCGGTCACCGACCCCATCTTTGACCTCAAAATCCCCCGCGCGTGCCCGGGCGTGCCCGCCGAAATCCTCCAGCCGGAAAATACCTGGAGCGACAAGGAAGCCTACCGCGCCGCCGCCCTCAACCTCGCCGAGCGCTTCCACAAAAACTTCGAGCGCTTCGCCGAGGACACCCCCGAAGCCGTCCGCCAGGCCGGCCCCCGCGTTACGGTCTCCCGCTAGACGCTGACCCTTGCCGTTGCAGCCCGCCTAGACGGGACTCGGTCCGCGGCCGGCAAAGCGGTAACGGGGCGGCTCGACCCCGTTCAGCCGCAGGTAGGGAAGCACGTAGGCGCGGTGATGAGTGCAGTGGTCGCGCATGAACTGGCAGAGCTTGGCGCGCGACATCGTGAAGCGGCCGCCAAAAACGCTGATAGTTTCGCTGGCCTTCGTGTCGTCGAGCGTGGCCACAGATTCAGCCGCGTACTCGAGTGCCCCGCGCAGGAACGGCACCACGCGCTCCTTGGTGGCGTCGCCCTCGAACTTCGCCTCCGCCGGCGCCTCAGCCCCGCGCACTGACGCCCCCATGAAATACAGGCTGCCTCCGACGTGGACCAACACCTCTCCGAAGCTGCGCATCGGGTCGGTGGGCTTGAAGCTGTACTTCTCGGCCGGCATCGCCTCGGCCACTTCCAGCGTGTAGGCCTTGGCCACCTCCCAGTCGGGGCCAAACTCGCTGCTGAATTTTTTCTCGCTCTCCCCCTCAATGGCCGCCAGGCGCAGACTGGCCGCGCCCGCCAGCCCCAGCGCCCCCAGAGCCGTCTTCAACCACTCGCGTCGCTTGAAACTGTTCATTGTTCCCTCACCGTGTGAATTTTGTTCGGATATCTGCCGAAATCCTGCTTCCCAGGCTTCGGCGCCCCGAGTCTATCCCCCTGAGGCGATTCTGTCATTCCTCTTCCTAGACAATACCTTCCGATTTGTGCAACCTGAACCTGGGAACGAATGAGCAAACAGATTCGGGTAGGGCCGGCGGGGTGGTCGTACCAAGATTGGGCGGGCATCGTGTATCCGCGGCGGCGGCCGCAGGGCTTCCACGAAGCCACCTATCTCGCCGACTACTTCGACGCCATCGAGCTCAACGTCACCTTTTACCGCCCGGTGACCTCGGAGATGGCGCGGGGGTGGCTCCGTCGTGTGGCGCACAACCCGCGCTTCGTCTTCACGGCCAAGCTCTGGCAGCAATTCACGCATGAGGGCGAACTGACGCCGGCCAATGAGCGGGAGTTTCGCCCCGCAATGGAAACGCTGGCGCAGGCGGGGAAGCTTGGAGCGCTGCTGGCGCAGTTCCCCTGGTCGTTCAAGAACACCGTCGAGAACCGCGGCTATTTGGAGCAATTGATCGAGCGCTTCCGCGACTTCCCCCTGGTGGTGGAAGTGCGGCACGGCTCGTGGAACCGGCGCGAATTTTACGAGTGGCTCGCCGAGCAGCGGGTGGGCTTCTGCAACATTGACCAGCCGGTCATTGGGCGCTCACTCGAGCCCGGCGAGCGGGCAACCGCGCCGGTGGGCTACGTGCGGCTGCACGGGCGCAACTACGAGGAGTGGTTCAGCGAACGCGAGGACGATGCCGGCGGCGAGCGCTACAACTACCTCTACTCGCTCGAGGAGCTCAAGCCCTGGGTGCGGCGCATTGAGAAAGTGGCGGAAGAGACCGAGGTCACCTTCGTCATCACCAATAATCATTTCCACGGTAAGGCGGTGACCAACGCCTTGCAGCTCGTGCACCTGCTGACCGGCCGGCGGGTCAAGGTGCCGCCTCCGCTGCTCGCGCGTTACCCGGAGCTCGAGGCGGTGGCGGCTCCGCAAACTGAGGAGCCGAGCCTCTTCCCGCCCCCGTCCGGAGGACACAGAGACAAAGGACAGGGGTAGGGAAATTAGTGGTTGACTGTCGGGCTACTGGCGTCTAAAGTACCGCCCAAAGCCCAAATCCAGAAAGCGGGGGGCCATCGTTCGGTCTACAACTCTCGATGGAGTTGGACGACCGCGGAGGGAAAAATGCTACAACATCGCGAAGTTGAAACCAGACTGCCCAGCGTGAAGCCGATTGACGATCTCGTCCTTGAAGCCCGCCGACAAACGAAAGCCGCCATCAAGCAGGCATCGACGGAACGCCGCAAGGCCTTAGCGTTGCGGGTGAAGGCCCTCGATGCCGCACATGAGGCCTTGCTAACGGCGTGTCCGGCGAGGCAGCCCAAGTACACAGGTTAGACGCCGTTCGTACAGGGCAAGAAGGGAAAAGCAGCAATTGCCTTGAGGAGGTACTTATGGCCAGACAGCAGTCGCGGAAAATTCTTGCGGCCCGGAAAGAGATTCGGGAGAGGATAGCCTTAATGCAGAAGGGCCTGGGGCGGCGCAAACCGCCCAAGCAGATAGAGATCTGTTGCGCGATTTGTGAACTTGACCGGATCGAGCGTGAGCTCGCGGGCGTCTACTGGACAAGGACGTGCCCGAAATAGAGCGTTCTCTGTAGCTGAGCCTCTCCCCTGAGCGGCGGTTGAGCGGTCGCCCACGCGGCCGCGGGAATCCTGTTGCCGATGCCCAAGCGCCGGAACCGGCTTTTCCGCCGTTCGCCGCACGTGCTGTGCCACTGGGTGGGCGGGAAACTGGTCTTCCAGGATTACGCCACCGGTGCGCGGGTCAGCGCCGATCCGCTCACCTGCCAGATCCTGGACTTTTTCGACCGCTGGCGCCCGGCGGCAGCCCTGGCGCGCCGATTCCCCTCCTTCACTCCCGCTTCCCTCGAAAAGGCGGTCGCTCAATTAACCCGCCACTCGCTGCTCGAACGCTCTGACCGGGCCCCGCACCCGGCCCAGCAAGCTCTCGAATCCTGGGCGACGTGGAACCCGGCCGCCGCCTTTTTCCATTTTTCCACTAAAGATGTGGTGTATGAGGACGACACCGCCGTCGTGAACCGTTTCCTGCGCCGCCAGGCGAAGAGGTGGCCGATGCCGGCCGCGGTGAAGCACTACCCGCGGGCGCGCCAGTTTCCCTTGCCACCGCCGCAGAAGGAAGGAGAGTTCCCGTGGGTGTTGCTGGCCCGACGAACCTGGCGGCGCTTTGCGCGCGAGCCGGTGAGGCTTTCGGCGCTGAGCACGCTGCTGGGGCTCACCTTCAGCGTACAGGACTGGCTCAAGGTGCCGGGACTGGGCCGCCTGGCGCTCAAGACTTCGCCTTCCGGCGGCGCTCGTCACCCCATCGAAGCATACGTCGTCGCTCTGCGCATCGCCGGCTTGCCGCGCGGCCTCTATCATTACGCGGCCGACACCCATCGCCTGGAGCTGCTGCATCGGGGGACTACGCGGCAACAGGTGACGAGCTGGTTGGCCAATCAGTATTGGTTCGGGTCGGCGGCCGCCGTGGTGCTGATGACGGCGGTCTTTCCCCGCTCACAGTGGAAATATAAGCACGCCCGGGCTTATCGGGTCGTCCTGCTCGATGCCGGGCATCTCTGCCAAACTTTCTGCCTGGTGGCCACCTGGCTAAAGCTCGCCCCTTTTTGCACCGCGGCCCTGGCTGACACGCGCATTGAAAAGGCCCTGGGGCTAGACGGCGTGACCGAGTCGGTGCTCTACGTTGCCGGAGTGGGCGCGCAGCGGGCTGGCGAGCCGTGGAGCCCGTGGCCGGAGCCGCGCCCGGCTTTGTCGTCGCGAAAAAAACTCTAGTCGCGCACGTGGGCACCGGAGAAGCCGAGGCGGTCCACCAACCGGCGGAAGCGCGGTTCGGAGCGAAGAGACTGGAGCCGCGGGTGAACCTGGAGGTTGGGCAGGCGGTCGTCGCGCTCCTCATAGGCTTTCTCCAGCCAGTCCAAGGCTTTCCCCTTGTCGCCGAGACCAGCATAGACGAAAGCGAAGTCATAAGGGGACACATAGCGGCGCTGGGCTAGTTTGTTCAAGTCCGCGAGTGCGGTCAGGGCCATCTCTCGCTGACCGGCGACCGCATAGGCGTTGGCCAACTCCGCCAGATAAGCAGGACTCTCGTCCGATAACGTAACGGTGCGCAGTTCAGCCAGGGCTTCCGTGTAGAGACCCTTTTCAAGGTACGCCTGACCCAGGTAGCCGTGGGCGACGGCGGAGTTGGGATCCAGTTCCAAGGCTTTCTGGGCCTGGGCGATGGCTTGGTCGTATTGGCGCGCCAGGTAGTAGCACCAGGCGACGTTGGCATTGATGATGCGGGAAAGAGGGTCGAGCGTCTGCGCCTGCTTGATTTGCTCGAGGGCCTCACGGTGACGGCCCAGGGCGGAGAGGTAGATGGCGTACCAGTGCCGCCCCGTGGCATAGCCGGGGTTGAGCTCCAGGGCACGCTTGAATTCGGCTTCCGCGTCAGCCGACTCGAGATAGGTGAAGTCAATGTGGGCCAGGGAGGCGTGCGCTTCGGCCAAAGACTCATCCAGCTCCAAGGCCTGACGGGCGGCTGCGATAGCTTTGGGCATGGCTTCGTGGGGGGAGATGAAGCGGTAGCTTCCCATCACGGCGTAGGTATCGGCTAAACCGGCGTAGGCGGGGGCGTAGGTGGGGTCCTTTTCAATGGCGAGCTCGAAAAAGCGTAAGGCGTCCTTCAGGCTCTCCCCGCGTTTATCCCAGAAGTAACGGCCCTTCAGGTAGGCCTCATAAGCCTGCGGATTGACCGGCCGGGCACGGGCCAGCCGAGCCTCTTCCTGGGTGGTGAGTTTCACCTGAATCTCGTGCGCGATGGCGCGGGCGACTTCGCTCTGCAAGCTCAAGACGTCGCTCACGCTGCGCTCGTAGTTGTTGGCCCACAGGGTGCGGTCGGTGCGGGCGTCGATCAACTCCACAGAGATCCGCACTCTATCTTCGACTCGCAAGACCGACCCCACCACGACGCCTTCGACGTCCAGCTCGGCGGCGATTTGCTTCAAGGGCTTCTTGGTCCCTTTGTAGCGCATGGCCGAAGTGCGCGAGATCACGCGCACCGCGCCAATCTGAGAGAGGTTGGTTATCAAGACGTCGGTCATCCCATCGGAAAAGTAGTCCTGGTCGGGCTGGCCCGCCGCGGCGCGCTGGCCGGAAATGTTTTCCAGGGGTAACACGGCCAGCGATTCAATTTGGGGAGCGGCGCCGCCCAACCAGCGCGGCCGCCAGGTTTTGACGCTAAGCATCACCAGCAGTCCGACCAGGAGAAGAACGGCTGCAGCCGCCGCAACCCGTGGAACTCGCCGGGCCTGGGCGCGCCATGTGGCGGGCTTCAAACTTCCCGTTCCCTCCGAGAGCGCACGCAAGTCGTCGGCCAGCTCGCGCGCGTTGGGGTAGCGGTCGGAGGGGCTTTTGGCCAGCATTCGCCGTATGACGGCGTCAAACCCGGCAGGCAGCGGCGGGCTCAGCGGGGCCGGCTCCTCGTGCAGAATCCGGTCGGCGGTGGCCATCATGCTGGGGCCGCGGAAGGGGTGCTGGCCGGAGAGGGCTTCGTAAAAAATGATTCCTAGAGAAAAAATGTCGGCGCGGCCGTCGGAGGGTTTTTGCAGCAACTCCTCGGGGGCCATATAGGGGACGGTGCCGCTGAAGGAGCCCACAGTGCTGCCGGTGGAGACGGTGGGGGCCTCGTGGCTCAACTGTTTTCGGCGCATCACGCTGCCGCTGCTTACGCCC
>CAYTXK010000136.1:0-6106 GCA_964441645.1 uncultured Acidobacteriota bacterium | reverse complement strand
GCCTCGGCATCGAGCGCACCGTGGCCTGGATCGCCGGCATCCCCCACATCCGCGAGACCATCCCGTTTCCCCGGATGCTGTATCGCCTCTACCCCTGAGGCGAACCCCCAGCCGGAAATCTCGAACTGCGGTTAGAATGGAGGCGGGCGGAGGAGCCCCGAAGCGTCATGCCCACCGGCAAAGTGCGCATCATCGGCGTGCCCATGGACCTGGGGCAGGATCGCCGGGGTGTGGACATGGGGCCCTCGGCGCTGCGGGTGGCGGGGTTGAACGCCCGCCTGCGCGCCCTGGGCTACACGGTCGAGGATATGGGCAACATTGCCGTGCGCGTCCCGGAAGAAATGCACATCGGCGAAAAACGCGCCAAATATCTCCCGGAAATTGCCGAGACCTGCAAGGAGCTGGGCGAAGTCGTCTTGCGCACCCTGGAAGAAGGCTACTGGCCGCTGGTGCTGGGGGGCGACCACTCCATCGCCATCGGCTGCCACGCCGGCGTCTCCGCTTTCTACCGCAAGAACAACCAAAAAATCGGCTGCCTGTGGCTGGACGCCCACGGCGATATGAACACCCCCGACACCTCTCCCAGCGGCAACATTCACGGCATGCCGCTGGCCAATTCGCTGGGACTGGGCCCGCCGGAGTTAACGCACATTTTCGATTTTGCGCCCAAGGTGGCGGCGGAGAATTGCAGCCTGGTCGGGGTGCGCAACCTGGACAGCAAAGAGAAGAAAACCGTCCGGCAGTCGGGGGTGCGCGCCTTCACCATGCGGGAGATTGACGAGCGCGGGCTGCGCAGCGTAATGCAAGAAGCGCTGGCCCGGGCCACCGAGGGCACGGCCGGCTTCGTCGCCAGCCTGGATATGGACGTCGTAGACCCGCACGACGCCCCTGGCGTGGGCACGCCTGTGCGCGGCGGCATCACCTATCGCGAAGCGCACCTGGCGATGGAAATGATTGCCGACACCGGCAAGATGCTGTCGCTGGAAGTTGTCGAAATCAATCCCGTCATTGACGTCCACAACCGGACGGCGCAGCTCGGCGTAGAGCTAGTGCTTTCCGGTCTGGGGAAGAAGATTCTTTAGGGGCAGAGATGCGTCGAGTCATCTTGGTGGCGTTGCTGGTGGCCGGGGTCGCCGCGGGGGCGCAGGAGGCGCCGCGCGCCCCGCTGCCTCAGCCTCCGCGCGCCTTCGAGGTTGCCGCACCCGGCGGCGCCATCCTCAGCTTCCGCCCTCGTGGCCGGACCACAGTGGACTTGGCGGGGACCGAGCGCGCGCCGCAGGCCGCGGGCGAGGCCAAGGTCGAAAGCAAGCTCGGCTACGTGGAAATCGAGATCGGCCGCGGGGACATCAAGGGCCTGGACGCGGCGAGCGGTTTTGGGCAGGACTATTTGACCTACGTGCTGTGGGCGGTTTCGCAGGAAGGCGCAGCGATGAATTTGGGCGAGATCGTCGTCCGGGAAAACCGCGCCGAAGGGCTCAAGGTCAGCGCTCCTCTGCAGACCTTCTGGCTGATGGTGACTGCGGAGCCCGACTTCGCCGTGCATGACCCGAGCCCGGTGGTGGTGCTCGTCAGCCAGAATCAGGAGGAGACGCGAACTTCCAACAAAGCGGTTCGGGTGCCGGGGGCGCTCACCTATTTTACGCATTATAACGATTACAAACGCGAACCGGCCGCGGCGGCCCCGCCAACGCCCGAGGCGGAAGCGATTGTGCGTCCCGAGCTGCTGCAAGCCCGCAAGGCGGTTGAGCTGGCCGAGCGCAGCGGCGTCCCTGGCCTGCCGGCGGAAGAGAAGCGGGCCCAGGAATTGCTGGCGTACGGGAAGACCTTCCTCACTGACGCGGAGTCGCGAGCCGGCCAGGCGGAGCGGGACGAGGACTTGATTCTCCAGTATGCGCGCATCGCCACGGAGTTGGCGGAAAACGCGCGCGGGCTGGCGGTGGGGGCCACGGGGGGCGGCGCTCTCGAACGCTTGACGGCTGAGCTGGAGGCGGCGAAAGCGCGAGAGGCCGAGACGCGCGCCCAGTTGGCGCAGGCGCAGCGGCAGGTGACCAGCCTCAACGACCGCCTGACCCAGCTCGAAGCTTCTCTCGACGCCGAGCGCCGCCGCACGCGTGAGCTCGAAGGCCAGGTGCTAGCTCTGCGCGAGCGCGCCAGCTTACTCGAGAACCAGGTTACCAACGCCCAGCAAGGTTCCTCGCGCCTCCAGACGGAGCGCGGCCAGCTCTGCGAGGAGTTGCGCCGCCAACTCGCTTCCCTCGGGCAGCTCAGCCAGCGCGGCAATGAGATGGCGCTGGCCCTGGCCTCCGACATTCTCTTCGACTTCAACAGCTACGACCTGCGGCCGGCAGCGCGAGAGAATCTGGCCAAGCTCTCCATTCTCGGCCTGCTGCTTTTTCCCGAGTCAGCGGTGCGCTACGAGGGCCACACGGATCTGGTCGGGGAGGAAGATTACAACCAGTGGCTTTCTGAGCAGCGGGCGCTGGCGGTGTACCGTTACTTCCTCGAAGACCGTCTGAGCCGTTCGCAGATCCCCGATGAGCGCACCGACCTCGAAGCGCGGTTGAACGCGGTCGAGCAGTTGCTGAAAATGAGCTTCAACGCCGCCCGGCGCCAGGCAGCTCAGCGGCAGGAGCTGCTGGCCAAGCTCGGCGGTGTCGTGGCCGGGAAGGGGATGCGCGAGCCGCTGGTGAACGAGCGCGGCGCGAACGACCAGAACCGCCGCGTCACCTTGATTTTCCCCCAGACCACCGCGTCCGGGCTGACCTCCTTGTGCCCGGCCGTGGCCCCGGCCCCATGACGGGAAAGCCAAAAGCCAAAAAGCTGCGGGTGGGAGTTCTCTTCGGCGGGCGCTCGGGCGAGCACGAGGTGTCGCTGGTCTCGGCCGCCTCGGTGATGCGCGGGCTCGACCCCGAGAAATACGAAGTGGTTCCCATCGGCATCACCAAACAGGATCGCTGGGTCTTGCCGCGAGGGCGCCTGGCGTTCTCCTCGCTCGGGCACGGGCAGCTTCGGCAGGCGTTGACGGATGGCTCCGGCGTGGTCCTGCCGGCCGAGCCGGCGGCGGGCAGCCTGGTGCCGGCCGAGCCGGCCGAAGTCCTGGCGCCGGAGTCGTTGAGGCTCGATGTCGTTTTTCCCGTTCTGCACGGCACCTTCGGGGAAGACGGCACCGTGCAGGGACTGCTGGAGCTGGCCGACCTCCCTTACGTGGGCGCCGGCGTGTTGGGCTCGGCGCTGGGGATGGACAAGGAAGCGCAGAAGCGGCTCTTCCTCCAGGCCGGTCTGCCGGTAACCAAGCACGTCTGCCTGCGGCACCACGAATGGGACGCCAATCGCGCCGCAGCCCTCGCCGCCGTGCGGCGCCGCTTGCGCTACCCGGTGTTTGTCAAACCCGCCAACCTGGGCTCTTCGGTGGGGATTACCAAAGTGCACCGGGCGGGCGAACTGCCGGCGGCGGTGGAGCACGCCTTTGAGTTTGACAGCAAGATTCTCATCGAGCAGGGAATTGCCGGGCGGGAGATTGAAGTGTCGGTCTTGGGCAACGAAGCGCCGCGGGCCTCGGTGCCGGGCGAGGTGATTCCGGCGCGGGAATTCTACGACTACACGGCCAAGTACCTCGAAGACACCACTCGTTTCATCGTCCCGGCGCCGCTCAGCGCGCGCCAGACGCGGCGCTTCCAGGAGCTGGCGGTGGCCGCCTTCCGTGCCCTGGAGGGCGAGGGGATGGCGCGGGTGGATTTTCTTTTTGCCCGGCGCACGGGCAAAACCTACATCAGCGAAGTGAACACCATTCCCGGCTTCACCGCCATCAGCATGTACCCCAAGCTCTGGGAGGCCAGCGGCGTGTCGTACCGCGAGCTGCTCGACCGCTTGATTGAGCTGGCGCGCGCCCGCCACCGGGAGAGGAGCCGCCGGCGCTTTTCCATCGAGCTACCCGCCCAGCGGGGCGGGGTTCTGAAAGAGTAGCGAGGTAGAAAAGCCGCGGGTAGGCCGGCGGCCAACCTGCGCTACCAGTTGCGGCTTGTAGGTCGAAAAGCCGCGGGTAGCCTGCGGCAACCCGCGCTACCAGCTACGCTTGCATCCCGCTGGCCCTTGACAGCATCTCATCCCCTGGGATATTAACTAACTGGTTAGTTAAACGACCATGGCCCGTCACCGCAATGCCCGCGCCGCCCTGCTGGCCGCCGCCGAGACGCGCTTCGCCGAGCGCGGCCTGGCCGGCGCCCGCACGGAAGAGATTGCCGGCGACGCCGGGGTCAATAAGGCGCTGCTCCACTACTACTTCGACACCAAAGACAAACTCCACCGGGCGGTGCTGGAAAATCTTCTCGACGAATTTGTCGCCAGTGTGCGCCCCGCCCTGGCGGAGACCGGCGAGCCGCGCACGGCGCTCTTTGCCTACGTGGAGCGGCACTTCCGCTTTCTGCGCGAGCACCCCAACTACCCGCGGCTGTTTCAGCGGGAGTTGATGAGCGGCGGGCCGGCGCTGCGCACCCTGGTGCGCCGCTATCTGCGCCCCGTCTACGACGGGCTGGGGCGGATTCTCCGCGCCGGCATCCGCCGGGGCGACTTCCGGCGGGTGGATGTGGACAACACCGTGGTCTCGCTCATCGCCCTGACGGTTTTCTATTTTGCCGCCGCCCCCGTCCTCAGCCAGATTTTTGGGCGCGACGTCTACGACGAGCGCATGGTAGCGGCCCGGCAGCGCGCCGTGGAAGATTTCGTTCGCCACGCCCTGCTGGCATCCCCCGCGGAGAGAAAATCTTGAAACGCAAGCCGTTCTTCATCCTGCTGAGCGCCCTTTTCCTGGCGAGCCTGTTGAGCTATCTCTACACGACGCCGCGCGACCACGGGGTAGTGCTGATCGGGATCGTGGACGGGAACGAGGTGATTGTGTCGCCGCAACTGGCCGGGCGTCTGGCTCGACTGAATGTGGATGAAGGCACGGGGGTCGAAGCCGGGCAGGTGCTGGCCGAGCTGGACACCGCCGAGCTGCAGGCTCAGTTGGAGGGCGCCACCGCCACGCAGCGAAGTCTTGCCGCTGAGATCGCCGAGGCGGAAGCCCGCCTCAGTTGGACCGATGCCTCTACGGCGGCGGCCCTCGACAAAGCGCAGGCTAATCTCGCCGCCAGCCGCGCCCAGCTCGAGGAAGCCCAGGCCGAGCTGCGACGCGCCCAGCTCGACAACGAGCGCGCTACCCAGCTTTTCCAGGAAGGTGTTTACTCCGCGCAGCAGCGCGACCGGGCGCTGGCCGACTACCAGGCGGCCCAGGCGCGGGTGGCGGCGTTCGCCGATCAAGTGAAGGCCGCCGACGCGGCTCTGACCGCGGCGCGGGCCGACCGCCAGCAGGTAGAGGTCCTGCGTAAGCAACTGGCCAGCACGCGCGCCCGCCTCGAGGAAGCGCAAGCGCAGACCGCCGAGGCCGAGACCCGCCTGGGCTACGCCACCCTTCGCGCCCCGCTCGAAGGAATTGTTTCTGTGCGCGCCGCCCGGCAAGGGGAGGTGGTGCAGATTGGCCAGGCCATCGTCACCCTGATTGACATTGATCACCTCTGGGTGCGCGCCGTCGTCCCAGAAACCTACGTGAACCGCATCCGCCTGGGCGACCGCTTTCCCGTACGCTTGCCCGACGGCCAGCAGGTGGAGGGGGAAGTGTTCTTCAAGGGGGTGGAATCGGACTTCGCCACCCAGCGCGACGTCAGCCGCTCGAAGCGCGACATCAAGGCCTTCGCCCTGAAGCTCGCCATTCCCAACCTCGAGCGGCGGCTCTACGTGGGCATGACCGCCGAGGTGCTGTTGTCGTTCAAGGACTGAGCTATGCCGCCCGCGATTGAAGTCAACGGCCTCACCAAGCGCTTCGGCGACTTTACCGCCGTCGACCAGGTGAGTTTCTCCGTGGAGCCGGGAGAGATTTTCGGCCTGCTGGGCCCCAACGGGGCCGGCAAGACCACGCTGATTCGCATGCTGACCACGCTGATCGAGCCGAGCGAAGGGGAAGCGCGCGTGAACGGCTTCGATGTCCGCCGCCAGCCGAGCGAAGTGCGCAACGCCATCGGCGTCATCCCCCAGGGGATGACCTCGGACCTCGAGCTCACCGCCGAGGAAAACC
>CAYTXK010000135.1:0-6158 GCA_964441645.1 uncultured Acidobacteriota bacterium | reverse complement strand
TTATTGAGCAAGATTTCACGTTTCTTGCGAAGCGAGAGGTAGAGCTTGCCGTCGCGCTCGATGCAGTCACCCTTGTGGACCTTCTTGGGATTCGCGTTGTAGTAGTTGCCGTGGTAGGTGAGCAGTAGGTCATACACGCCGAGCAGGAACGATCCGCTGCCGCAGGCGATGTCGGCAAAACGCATTTCAGCGATCTGGTCAGGTGTCTTGTCCGCGATGAGCTTTCCGACCGTACTTTCAACGATGTACCGGACGATGTACTCGGGTGTGTAGTAGACCCCGCCCGCCTTGCGAACTGCGGGTTTTTCCTTGACGGTCGCGCGTTTGTCGGTGGCGACGATGACCTTGCCCAGGAAGCGTTCGTAGATCGAGCCGAGGATGTGGATGGGAATGGCGTCAAAGTTGTAGGGCGAATGTTCGTCAGAGAGGCGTTGGCAAATGTAGGCAAAGGCATCGTTGTCCACGCGGAAGCTGGGCGCGTCAAGGACGCCGTGCTGTTTGAAGACGATGCCGTTGTAAATGTTGTCCAGGCGGCGCGAAGCGGCGATGAAAGCCGGCCAAGCAGACTCCGCTTCAGCGATGCCGGCAACCAGATTCGTCGGCTCGATGAGCTTGTCTTCGAGGAAGCGCATGAAGACGAGGCGGTCGAGCGTGCGCTGAGTGGCCTCGGTGAGCGTTTCGCTGTCGAGGCGCGGGTTGCGGTTTTTGAAAGCGTGAGCAAGCGTCTCGCGATATTTTTCGAGCTCATCAAGGAAAGCATCATCGATACTCTGAAGATGCAACGGTGGAATGTCCTTTCCGCGCCTTGGTAAGGTGGCGGCGAACTTTTCAAGAAATCCGCCCGTCAACGCCTCGCGGGAAAAGAGCCAATAGATTTCAGCGAACCTCTCGGGGTCGGAGTAATCGCTGTAGTGAAATCTGCGGACGCAGCGCTTGAGCGCGGTCTGGATATCGGCCTTGAAGCGGCTGTCGAGAATGTGGAACTGCTCGAAGTCGGTGAGCACGGCGAGCGGCGTGCGGCTGCCCGAACCATACCGGATGGTTTGGAAGTAGTTGTCGGGTGTGGCGATGTCGCCGCGCGGTTTCTTGGCTTCGACGTAGAAGCGCACGTCGCGGAAGTTGGGTGCGAGGTAGAAGGCGTAGTCGGCACGGCGTTGCGAAGCACCGCCGATGCGTTCAACCTTCACCTCCTGCGCGTAGGGATTGGTCTGGGCATCGTGGTTAACGTCCCAGCCGAGCGCGATGAAAAACTTGTCGATGAAATCCTTGCGTGCTTCGGCTTCCTGATACTCGGCGGACAGATAGCGGGCTTCGTTGGTTTTGAAGGTAGCAGCAAGATCCTTGACTCTCTCGAACGCTTCGTCCAAAGCTTGCGCTGTCATGTCCGCGCAGAGTAGCAGGGGCGTGGCGGGAACGGCAAGCGCGACTGGCGCGGCTTGACTTTTGCCGGGGCTGCTCACAGGATGCGGGACGCGAGAGAATCGCGATGACCCTCCCCAACCGCTTGCGCCTGGCCACGGTGCTGATTGTGGTGGTGCTGCTGACCGGCGTGGGCGGCTTCCACTACATCGAAGGCTGGCCGTGGTTCGACGGGCTCTACATGACCCTGATCACCATGACCACGGTCGGCTACGGCGAGATCCACCCCTTGTCCTTCCCGGGGCGGGTGTTCAACACCTTCCTGATTCTGGCGGCGGTGCTGGCGGGCGGGTTCCTCGTGGCCAATCTGACGCAGGCGATGCTAGAATTCGAGTTCGGTCACTTCTTTGGACAACGCCGAATGGAACGCGAACTCGCCAGCCTGAAAGACCACTTCATCATCTGCGGCGCCGGGCGCGTGGGCCGCACGGTGGCGCACGAGCTGCACACCCGCCAGGTCCCTTTTGTCATCATTGAAATTGACGCGCCCAAGGCGCAATGGGCGGTGGACGAAGGCCTGCCGGTCATCATCGGCTCCGGGCACTCCGAAGAACAACTGACCCGGGCGCGCATCCAGGAAGCCCAGGGGTTGATCGCCGCCGCCGCCTCCGACGCCGACAACCTCTACATCGTGCTCACCGCTCGGGGCATGAATCCCGGCTTGAAAATCATCGCGCGCGCCAGCGAAGAAGAGGCCACGCCCAAGCTGCTGCGCGCCGGAGCTTCCCAGGTGCTGTCGCCCTATCACTTCATCGGCCACCGCATCGTGCAACTGCTGCTGCGGCCCAACGTGCTCGACTTCATTGACACCGCCTTCGGCAGCGAGCGTCTCGATATTCAGATCGAAGAAGTGCGCGTGCCGGAAGGGTCTCGCCTCGTGGGCAAGACGCTGGCTGGAGCGGACATCCGGCAAAGCACGGGCGTGCTGGTGCTGGCCTTGAAACGGCAGGACGGCGCGCTGACTTTCAACCCGGCGCCGGAGGCGGTCATCGCCTCGGGCGACTGCCTGATCGCCATCGGCAGCGCCGGCGACCTGGAACGGCTCGAGTCGCTGGCGCAGGTCTAAGGCCAAGCGGGTGGCTCAGACGCCGCGCGAGAATCCGCTTACTTTCTCTTGGGTGTGAAGGCCAGGGGGCGGTCGAGCTCGAGTTCGAGCCGCGCGCCCTTGGTCAAGACCAAGTCTCGGCCGCCGGTAGCCGCGCCAATCAAAGCGCCCGCTGCGGCTCCAATGCCGGCTCCAATGAGAGTCCCCTTGGTGTCCTTCGCGGCGGCGGCGCCCACACCGGCGCCCGCTCCGGCGCCCACGGCGGCCCCGATGGCGACGTTCTTGCCGCGGCTACCGCTGGCTTTGATTTCGCCTTCCTCGCTGGCCTTTTTCTTGACGTGCTTTTCGCCGCTCACGCCGACCACGGTGGCGACGATGGGAACTTTCTGGCCGCTGACGTAGAAGCGCTCGAAGCGCAGGATCAGCTTGTCGCGCTCGGCATGGCTGACGGTGCCCTTGAGTTTGGCCCCGGCGGGCACGAGCGAGCCATCGCTAGCGTACAAAGGCTCAAGGGTGCGGGCCTCGAATTTTTTCCCGGGCTTGACCTTCTTGGCTTCGAGCTTGGTGCGCAGCTCCACCAGGAAATGCGTGCCGGCGGGCACTTCCGCATACTGCGCGGCCACCGGCGCCGGCGCTGCCACCAGCACGGCGGCCAGCAAAAGAGGAAGAAGGCGTGCTGTGACCTTTGCGCTTCTCATCGTTTCACCTCCGAGCGCCGCGCCGGCGCTCCCTTGCCAGGATGCCCGGCGGGCCGGGGCGGGTTGCTCACGACTTAGAAGAGGCTGATCTTCATATTCAGATACTTCTTGGGGTCGCGGTGGACATCAACGACCAGCGCACGCAGCTCGGCGGTGAGTTTTTCGACGTTCTGGACGATTTGCTTCATGCTGCCCCGCTGGACGCCGGCGACCACGCCGTCGTCGGGCACCGGCGTGCCCTTCATCCCGCGCGTCAGCTCCAACACGCCCTCGCCCAGCAGGCCTTCGGTGGTGACAGAGGCTTCGCTGTCGGTGCGGATGTCTTCAGCGTACTGCTCATAGACGCGGAAGCGCACCGCCGCATGACGGGTGGGATCATCGCGGAACTCAGAGAGACCCACGGTCTCCACCGAGCCCACGGCGAAGCCGACCAGCCGCACGGGCGAGCCCCGCTGGAGCCCCCCAACGTCCGGCAGGTAGGTGACGTAGTGGACCTGGGAGGCAAACCAGGGCCGGCCGGTGGTGGCGTAGATGACGAAAAAGCCCAGCACCAGGATGGTAGCCACAACCAACAGCCCGACGCGGAGTTCCGCCCAGGTAACCGCTTTGGACGCAGGCATAAGACCTCCTTCTCTAGCTAGCAGGGTCAGGCAGCGTTCGGTTTCCGCGCGCCCGAAGGAGGTACCGGGGCGCTACCGGTCGTCGCTAACCCCGCGGTCAATCTTACGCCCGAGGTTGCGGAAGGCCAAACCGAAAGGATGAGAGAGGGCGAGGCGGTGAGGAAAATCTCACCGTCCTCGCCCTGAGTTAACTGGCGTTAGTCGACCTCGACATCGAGGTCTTCCTTCAGGCGGAAGTACAGCCGGGTTTCCGGCGGGAACTTGATGTCCCGCTTGCCGGTGAGCGCGGCTGCGGCCGTGCCGCCGCCCGCGCCGACCCCGGCCCCGATGGCTGCCCCGGAGCCGCCGCCGGTGAGTGCGCCGATCAGCGCGCCGATACCGCCGCCGCCACCGATCAGGAGCACGTTGCGCTTGGTTTTGCTACCTTCCTTGCGCCCGGTGGTCGTGGTGGTGACGCCATAACCGTTGACCTCGGTCAGCGTCACCCACAACTCGGCCCGGTCCTTCAACCGGCCCGACTCCTCAGCGTAGGTGACCTCCCCGGCCACACCGGAGCCTTCCGGAATTACCACCTTGCCGTCCACCACCACCGCGTTTTCCAGCGTGCCCTCGAAGTTGTCCCCGGACTCATTGTTCTTCGAGCTGAGCCCGGTGGTCAGCCGGATGGCCAGCGACGTGCCGGCCGGGATGGTGACGGTTTCACGGCTCAGGAGCCAACTGCCGGCCCAAACAACTCCTACCAGCGATAGGACCAGCAGCCCGATTAAGACAAGTGCGGCCTTCTTGTGTCGCATTACAGCACCTCCTATGACTGCGAGATGAAGACTCTCCTTGTTCTTTTCTCCCGCCAGGTACGGCGGGTTCTACTGCCGTGCGCTGAGACGTGTTGAGTCCCCCAAGGGTTGCCCTGAAATTTGGCAAATTAGTACTAGAAGAAAAAGGGAAGAAACGCCTCCTTCAGCTTGGAAGAACAAGAGAAGGAACGGTTTCAGGTGAGGAAGCGGCGGACGTAGGGGTCGTCAGCGGCGAGAATTTCCTGAGGGGCGCCATCGAAATAAATCTGGCCGTCACGCAGCAGCAGGAAGCGGGTGCTGGTTGCCCGCGTGCCGTCGCCGGAGGCGGGCTTGAGGCCGGCGCTGGCTTCATCAAAAACATTTCTGGCGAGAACGAAGCCGTCCTGGAGGCGCTGGGTGACATAGAGGGCGCTCGTCTGGCGAGTGTCGCGCAGCTTGATGATGAGGGTGAGAATGGTCTGGGAGGTAATGGGGTCGAGGCCGGCGGTGGGCGAGTCGTAGAGCATGACGGGCGGCTCGGTGATGAGGGCGCGGGCCAGGGCTACGCGCCGGCGCATGCCGCCGCTCAGCTCGGCCGGCAGCTTCCAGATGGCGTCCTCCAGCTCCACAAAGCGCAACACCTCGCGCACGCGCCGCTCGATCTCTTCCTCGGCCCGCTCGGCCTTGCCGTGCATGGTTTCTTCGATGAGGCGGTAGGCGACGTTCTCGTAGACACTGAGCGAGTCGAACAGCGCCATCTCCTGGAAGACGATGCCGAGCTTCTCGCGCAGGGGAAAGAGGTCGTCTTCTTCAAGGGCGGTGATGTCGGTGCCGAGCACGTGCAGGCGGCCGCGGTCGGGCTTGAGCAAGCCCAGGGCCAGCTTGAGCAGCAGAGTTTTTCCGGTGGCGGTGGCGCCGAGCAGGACGATGGTTTCGCCGCGATGGAGCGTGAAGGACACGCCGCGCAGCACGGGTTGGGCGCCGAAACCCAAACCCACCTGGTCGTAGCGAAGAACTTCTTCGGCCATCACCAACCCATCAGGCTGTTGAGCCAGAGAATGATCTTGGTGATGAAGAGGTTGCTTACCAGGATGAGCACGGAAGCCACGACCACGGCCTGGGTGGTCGAGCGGCCGACGCCTTGGGTGCCGCCGCGGGTGGACAAACCGAAATAGCAACCCACCAGCGAAACGATGATCCCGAACACAAACGGCTTCGCCAGTCCTTGCACGGCGTCGCCAAACTCAATGGCCTGGTAGGAACGGGTCCAGTACTGCGCCGGGTTGATACGGATGACGAAGTAAGAAACTACCAAGCCGCCCAACAAGCCCACAAAATCGCCGATCACCGTCAGGAGCGGCAGCATGGTGACCGTGGCCAGCACGCGGGGAATGACCAGCTTTTTCACCGGGTCGGTGCCCAGGGCCCGCATGGCGTCAATCTGCTCGCTCACCTGCATGGAGCCGAGCTCGGAGGCGATGCCGCTCGAAACCCGCCCCGCCACCAACAGAGCGATGATGACCGGCCCGATCTCGCGCACCAGGGCCAGGGAAACAACGTCGCCGGTCAGGCCGGGCGAGCCGAAGCGCACAAACTGGTCGGC
>CAYTXK010000134.1:0-6217 GCA_964441645.1 uncultured Acidobacteriota bacterium | reverse complement strand
TCAGCAGATACAGAGAAACCTTGCCCTCGCGGTGGCCTTCGAAAGCGATTGTTGCCCCGTCGGGTGACCAGGCGGGTGTTACCTGAGCGCCGGGCATGCCCAAGACCAGAGTCGCCTGGCCGCCCGACGCCGGCACACCGAAGAGATCGAAGGTACCGTAACGATTGGACTGAAAAAGTATGGTCTCGCCATCGGGAGAGTAGGCCGGGCGGAAATCCTTGGCGGGGTCATCAGTGACCCGTCGCTCCTCGCCGGTGTCGATATTCAATTCGAAGATGTCGTCGTTGCCGCCTCGACGCGACTCGAAGGCAACTCGTTGACCGTCGAGAGACCAGGCGTGAGCGATCTCGTCGGTTGTGTTCCGCGTGAGCTGCTGAAGCTCTGTGCCGTCGGCACTTACGACGAAGATTTCGAAGTCGCCATCGCGGTTCGAGGCAAATGACAAACGGCCGTCCGGTAGCCACGCGGGGGAACCGTCATAGCCTGGGTCGTTGGTGATCCTGCGGACGGCCTCGCTCTCCAGGTCCTGGACGTAGACCTCGAAATTGCCGGTCTCGTCCGAGTAGTAGACAATCGACCGGCCATCCCGCGACCAGACCGGGTCATGGAGGGCCACAGTTTTCGCCCTGGCGGTCCACCCAGACCCCAGGGTCAGTATCACAAGAAAAAGCTTCAGTACGCCGCGATGCATGGGGCAACTCCTTGCGCGAAACCCTGCGATGGTAAAGCTTCGAGATTCTTGCTTTTCCATGGTTCCTCCTAAGAGTCAGCGATCCAGCCGTCGAAGAGCTTGATGATGCGGTTGCCGTAGGCGGCGTTGATTTCCGAATGGGTCACCTGGATGATGGTGGTGCCCTCCTGATTGAGCTTCTTGAAGAGTTCCATGATCTCGTGCCCCTGGCTGGAGTGCAGGTTGCCGGTGGGCTCGTCGGCCAACAGCAGCGACGGCCGGCCAATCAGGGCGCGGGCGACAGCCACCAGCTGCTGCTGGCCGCCGGAGAGCTGGGTGGGATAGAGGTCTTTCTTACCCACGATGTGGAACTTGTCGAGGATGTCGGCCACCAGGGAGCGGCGCTCGTCGCGGGCGACGTCGCGGTAGGAGAGGGGGAGCTCGAGATTTTCGGCGACGGTCAAGTTATCGAGCAGGTGGTACTGCTGGAAGACGAACCCGATGTAGCGTTTGTTGAGGTCCACGCGCTTGGCGGGGTTCAGCTTGTGCACGGCCTGGTCGAGGAAGAGATACTCGCCGCTCCAGCCGCCATCGAGCATGCCCACAATGCCGAGCAGGGTGGACTTCCCCGCGCCGGAAGGCCCCATGATGGTGATGAACTCCCCGGAACGCACCTCGAGGTTGATGCGGCGCAGCACCCAGGTTTTGCCGGCGCCGGATTCATAGGCTTTCTCGAGGTTTTGCATTTTGATCATTTCTTCATTCCTCGTTTCTTATTCGTAGCGCAGGGCGACCATGGGGTCGACGCGGGTGGCGCGCCGGGCCGGCAGATAACAGGCGGCCAAAGCCACGGCGGCCAACAAGGCCGTCACCGCAACGAAAGTCGCCGGGTCGGTCGGCGTTACCCCGAACAACAACCGCGCCAGCACGCGCGTCGCCGCCAGCGACGCTGCCAGCCCCACGCCCACGCCGGCCACGATGAGCGTCAAGCCCTGGCCGACCACCAGGCGGAAGATATCCGCCGGCTGGGCGCCGAGGGCCATGCGGATGCCGATCTCGTGCGTCCGCTGCGTGACCAGGTAAGCCATCACGCCGTAGAGGCCCACCGCGGCCAGCAGCAGCGCCAGGGCGGCGAACAGGCCAGTGAGGGTCATGGTGGCGCGCCGCGGCGCCACGGTTTCGGCCAGCACTTGCGCCATGGGGCGGAGGCCGAACACGGGCTGGTCGGGGTCGAGCGCTAGCGCCTCGCGCCGCACCGCCGCCACCAAAGTTTCCGGGTCGGCTCGCGTCTTCAGGATGACGGCCATGTAGGGCCAGGGGACTTGCAGAAAGGGAGTGTAGGCATCGGCGGCGAATTCAGCATCGAGGCCGTTGTGTTTGACATCGCCCACCACGCCGACGACTTCGCTCCACGGGTCGGAGCGGTCGCCGAGCCGCAGGCGCTTGCCGATGGGATCCTCTCCGGGCCACAGACGCCTGGCCGCCGTCTGGTTGACGATGACCACGCGCGGGGCGCCTTCGGTGTCGCTCTCGGTAATGGCGCGGCCTTTGAGCAAAGGGATGCCCAGGGTCGAAAAGAACTGGGGGCCGACGGCATGCCAGCCGGTGAGGATGCGGTCGGCCGGCGGCGGCTCGGGGCGCCCTTCAAGCTCCGGATAGGTGGTGGTGTCTTCTCCTTCGAGCGGCAGGTCGTTGGAGACGGTGACGCCCTCGACGCCGGGCAACGACTTCAAACGCTCCAGCAAGGCGCGGGTGAATTCCGCCGTGCGGCCGGGCGGGGAATACTTCTGAGCGGAGAAAGAGACCCACATGGTCATCAGGTTCTCGGGATCGAACCCGGCCCGGACTTCCAACAAGTGCACGAAACTTTTCAGCAGCAGGCCGGCGCCGATGAGCAGCACGAGCGAGAGCGCCACCTCGGCGATGACCAGCAGGCTGCGCAGACGGCTGCGGCCGGCACTGGCCGAGTCGCTGCGACCCCCTTCCTTCAAAGAATCGGTGAGCCTGGGATGGGAAACCTGGAGGGCGGGGGCCAGGCCGAAGACAACCCCGGTCAGCAAAGAAGTCCCCGCCGCAAACGCCAGCACCCAGAGGTCAACCCGAATGCTCTCAGCGCGCGGCATCCCTTGCGGGCTTAAGGCCAGGAGAAGGTCCGTTCCCCAAAAACTGAGCAGCAGCCCGAGCAGGCCGCCGAGCAGGCTCAATAGCAAGCTCTCGGTGAGGAGTTGGCGCATGACCCGGCGCCGGCTGGCGCCCAGCGCTGCCCGGACGGCAATTTCGCGCTGTCGCGCGGTCGAGCGGGCCAGCAGCAGATTGGCCACGTTGGCGCAGGCAATCAGCAGCACCACGCCCACCGCCGCCAGCAGCACCAGCAGCGCCGGACGAACCTCTCCAGTGGCCTGCTCGTGCAACGAGACCAGGCGCACGCCGTGGCCGGCGTTGGAGCTGTACTGCTGCTGGAGACGCTTGACGATGGCGTCAATATCCGCCTGCGCGGCCGCCAGCGTCCAGCTGGGCTTCAGCCGCCCCAGCACGTTCAAGTAGTGCATGTTGCGGTTGGTCAGGAGTTCTCCGGTAAAGTTGGGAAAAACCTCGGGGACGACGTTGCGGGGATTCAGCCAGAGGTCGACACCCTGGTAAAACGTGAAACCAGCGGGCATCACACCCACGACGGTGACCGGCTCATCGTTGAGCCGAATCGTCTTGCCCAGCAACGCGGGATCGCCGCCGAAGCGACTCTGCCAGAAGCCGTAGCGGAGAACCGCGACCCGCGGGGTTCCCGCACGCCCTTCCTCGGCGAGAAAGGCGCGGCCCAGCCCCGGCGCCACCCCGAGCAGGGAGAAAAAGTTCGAGGTGACAACTGCGCCGCGGACCCGTTCCGGCTGGCCTGCGCCGGTGAGGTTGTAGTTCAAGGGGCGGCCGGCGGCGATGTTTTCGAAGGACTGATTCTGAATCCGGTAATCGAGGAAATCAGCAGCCGAAAAAGGCGCCTGCGACAGCGCCGGCTGAGTCTCGTGGAACCAGACCAGCCGCTCGGGCTCGGGATAGGGCAGCGGGCGGAGAAGAACCCCATTCACGATGCTGAACAGGGCGGTGTTGGCGCCGATGCCCAGCGCCAGCGTGAGCACCGCAACCAGCGTGAAGCCGGGCTGGCGCGCCAGCAGCCGCGCGGCGTAACGCAGGTCTTGGAGTAGATTTTCCATCACCCGGCTCCTTACTCGTACCGCAGCGCTACCATGGGGTCGACGCGGGTCGCCCGCCGCGCCGGCAGATAGCAGGCCGCCAAGGCGGCGGCCAGCAAAAGCAGTGACGCAGCGGCCAGAGCGACCGGGTCGGTCGGCTTGACCCCGAATAACAGGCTGGCCATCAGTCGCGTCAAAGCAAAGGCGCCCGCGAGCCCCGCGGCCAAGCCAATCAAGGTCAGCCGCAGGCCTCGCCCGAGCACCCACCGCAGGATGTCATCCGTTTGCGCTCCCAGGGCCATGCGCAGCCCGATTTCCTGAGTGCGCTGGGTCACGGTGTAGGCTAAAACCCCATAAATCCCCACGGCCGCCAACAGGGCCGCCAAGATGGAGTAGACGCCCATCAAACCGGCGATGAAACGCTCCAGGCCGACCGACTGACTCAGAAGGTATTCGACGGTGCGAATTTTCCAGACCGGCTGGTCTTTGTCCACCGACCAGACGGCTTTCTGGACCGCCCGGGCAAAACTCATCGGTTCGCCCTGGGTGCGAACGACCAGGGTGTTGAAAATCCCAGGGTTTTGCGCCTGGGCGACGTACATCTGCGGGAGGTCAGGCTCGCGCAAGCTGCTGTGCTTGATATTCGCCACCACGCCGACAATCGTGAGCTCGACTGGCGGCGTATCAGGAATGCGCACCTTTTCGCCGAGGGGATCTCGGCCCGGCCAGAAGCGATCCGCCATCGAGCGGCTGATGACGGTCACCGGAGGCGATTCCAGCGTGTCCTGTTCGGAGAAGGTGCGCCCCTGCAACAACGGGATGCCAATCGTCGCGAAGTAATAGATGTCGGCGGTGTTGAACTGCATGCGCAGCTCTTCCCCGGGAGCCGGCTGTGGCTGGCCGGGCAGCTCAATGGCGGTGGAGCCGCCATTCCCGCTAAAAGGCAGCGACCGAACGACCGCCGCCGAAGCCACGCCAGGTAGACTACGCACCTCCTCGACCACGCGGCGATGAAACTCGACCTGCTCGACTCCCTTGGTATATTTGTTCCGCGGCAAGCGATACTCCATGGTCAGAAGGCCTTGGGGCCGGAACCCGGTGTTGACGCTGGTCAGATTTTGATAACTGCGAATCATCAACGCCGACCCGGTGAGCAGCAGCAGGGCAAGGGCCACCTGCGAGGCCACCAGGGTTCCCAGCAGACGGCTCTGCCGGCTACCCCCCAACTGGCCGCGACTGCTTTCCTTCAACGCTTCGGTCAAATTCGGGGTGGAAAACTTCAGCGCCGGGATGAGTCCAAAGACCACGCCGGTCAAGAGGGTCATCCCCAGGGTGTAGAGCAAAACCACAGCGTCGAAGCGGACGGTAATTCCTCCCGGAAGCGGGCCCGGGGCGGCGAGGAGCAGCAAGTCGACTCCCCACCAGCCCAGGATCAGTCCCAGTGCGGCGCCGACCAACCAGAGCAAGCCTGTTTCGGTCAGAATCTGAGAGATCAGCCGGAGCTTGCCCGCTCCCAGGGCAATCCGGGTCGCCAGCTCTTTCCTCCGGGACGCCGCGCGCACCAGTAAGAGATTGGCGACGTTGGCGCAGGCGATAAGGGAGACGAAGCACACGGCCGCGAAGAGGATCAGGGCGGGTGTGCGCACGTCCTCCACCACAACCTCGTGCATTTTCTGTAACACGGCGCTGCGCTTCTCGCCGGCTTCCGGGTATTGCTGAGCCAGGCGGGCCGCGATGGTGGCCAGCTCGGCTTGCGCCCGCTCCATGGTGACGCCCGGCTTCAGGCGGGCCAGGGGAGCCACCAGGCCGGTGCCACGGTTCTGGTAGTTGGGGGGAAAAACCGGCCAGTGGTGGTAGGGAATCCAAACTTCAATCTCATCGAAGGGGAAGATGAATCCGGCCGGCATGATGCCGACGACGGTGAACGGCTCGTTGTTGAGGGTCAGGGTTTTCCCGACCAGCTCCGGGTCGGCCCCGAACTGGCTCTGCCAGGCGGCATAGTTCACCACGCACACGCGCTCGGCGCCGAGCTCGTCTTCTCCGGGGCGAAAGCCGCGGCCGACGGCTGGTTCGACGCCGATCAACTGAAAGAAATTGTCGGAGACGAATCCTCCGCGAACCCGGCGGGGCTCGTCGCGTCCGGTCAGGTTGACGCTTTGAGGGACAAAGCCGGAGAGACCTTCGAAGAGCTTGGCCTGGGCCCGCCAGTCGAGAAAGTCAGGATAGGACACGTAGGCGCGCCGACCCTGAGCGTCGACGCCCATCGCCAGCACCAGTCGCTCCGAATCGGGCAAAGCCAGGGGCTGGAGCAACAGGGCGTTGACCACCGAGACCCCGACTCCATGGAGGCCACCCGAAACCTTGT
>CAYTXK010000133.1:0-6237 GCA_964441645.1 uncultured Acidobacteriota bacterium | reverse complement strand
ACCAGCTTCTTTCAGGTCAACGACGACACCAACGGCGCCGCTGACCTCTACCTCCACAACCGGGAAACCGGCCAGACCGTCCGGGTCAGCCGCACGAATGCCGGCGGGCAGGTCAATGGAGTGTTGGACGCCAACGCCGACCTCAGCGCCAACGCCGTGGCGGTTGTCTTTTCTACGACGGGCGACAACCTGGTCCCGGGGGACGCCAACCTCGTCCGCGATATCTACCTTCGCAACCGCGATACCGACAACGACGGCATCCTTGACGAACCCGGGGCTACCGCCACCGTGCGCTTGAGCCTCGCCCAGGGCGGAACCAACCCGAATCAAGAGTGCTTCGACCCTGCCATAAGCTTGGACGGCTCTACGGCCGCTTTCGCCTCCGGGGCCACCAACCTCGTGCCCGGCGACACCAATACTGCGCGCGATGTATTTATCGCCGCCACGGGCGTGAGCGACCCGCCCCTGTTCATCATTACGATTCTCTCCGCCGCGCGAGAGGGTCTTGGCTACAAGGCACAGTTGACCGCCCTGGGAGGTAACCGTCCGTTCAGTTGGAGGCTCAGCCAGGGGAGTTTGCCGGCGGGTCTGGCGCTCGACCCACTCACCGGCCTGCTGACCGGTGTCCCCGAGCGCGCCGGGCGCTACACCTTCACCGTGTCGGTGGTTGACGCCGGACGTCCTCGCCGCCAAGCAATCAAATCCCTCGTCCTAGTCGTCAATCCCTAGTGCCGTTCCAACTGTTCTCGACTATCGCAGGGGCTGCCTTAGGCGCACGCTCTCCGCGAGAAATTCTGTGCAGAGCTTATCTCAAAAAATTGGAACGGCACTAGGCGGCAGGGTCCTGCCACGGTAAGATTCGAGAGTCCCCTTCTAAACGTGTTTGAGAGCCTATGAAACGCTCCGACCTAAGCCAGCTTCTCGAGGGAACCATCCTGGTGTGCGACGGGGCCATGGGTTCGCAGATCTATGAGCACCTGGGGCCTCTCCGCTGCGTAGAGGAAGCCAATCTCCTTCAGCCGGAAGCGATCTTGCGGATTCACCTCGGCTACATCGAAGCCGGAGCCCGCCTCATCGAAACCAATAGTTTCGGCGCCAACCGTCTCAAGCTGGCCCCTCTGGGATTGGGCGACCGCGCCCAGGAGATCAACCACAGTGCGGTAAAGATTGCGCGCGAAGCGCGAGAGGTTTCGGGCGCGAACGTGCTTATCGCCGGTTCGGTAGGCCCCCTGGGACGCACCTGGCAGCGGGCCGAGCCCATCCTGCCCGAGGCGGCGCGGGAAATCTTCCTCGAGCAGGCGACGGCTTTGGAAGACCGGGGCGTTGATCTGTTCATTCTCGAGACCTTCCCCAGCGTGCAGGAACTGGAGTGGGCGGTGGAGGCAGTGCGCGGTTTCTCGCCGTTGCCGATCATCGCCCAGTTGGCCTACACCGAAGAAGGCAGGACGCTAGCCGGCGACGACGCCCTGGAGGCCACGCGACGCCTGCAGGCGCTGGACCTGGATGTGATCGGAGCCAACTGCAGCATCGGCCCGCAAGACACGCTGGGAGTGCTGCGGCTTCTGAATCAGGTGGAGGGCGTTCGGCTGTCCGTCCAGCCGAATGTCGGCTTCCCTCAGCGCGTGGGAGATCGCATCGTTTACCCCCGCTCCACGCCCGCCTACTTTGCCGCTTTCGCCCGCGAAGCCGCAGCGCAGCGGGCCTCGGTGATTGGCGGGTGTTGCGGCACGACGCCAGAGCACATTCGCGCCATCGCCGAAACAGTCCGGGAGATCTCGCCTCGCGCGGCGCGAAGCGCTTCGCGAACCGTCTCGGTGGTTTTGCCGGAACGCGAGGCCCCGCCGCCGGCCGAGACCGGCGAACCGCAATCGGGGCTTTATCGCAAACTGAAGTCGGGCCGCTTCGTGGTGTCGGTAGAGGTTGATCCTCCTAAAGGGGTGAACCTGGATCGCATCCTCGAGGCGGTCGAGCGCTTCCAAGCCTCAGGCGCCGTGGACGTGGTGGACATCAACAGCGGGACGCTGGCCCGCGTCGGTATGGACGCGATTCTGCTGGCCGGCGCCCTGGAGCGCGCCGGGATGGAAACCCTTCCGCACCTCACCACGCGCGACTTCAACATCATCGGCTTGCAAGCCATGCTGCTGGGAGCCTGGGGTGTCGCCGGCGTGCGCAACGTCCTGGCCATCACGGGAGACCCTCCCGTCCTGGGCGACCACCCCGAGGTGGGCGGAATTTATGAAGTGGACGCGGTGGGGCTGGTGCGCATCATCAGCCGACTTAACCAGGGCTCCGATTGGGCCGGCAAAACCCTCGGCGGCGCAACGCGCTTTGCCATCGGAGTGGCGGTGAATCCCACCGCCGAGAACCTGGACGACGAATTGCGCCGCTTTCACCTGAAAGTGGAAGCCGGCGCCCACTTCGCCATGACGCAGCCCATTTTTGATCCCGCCATCTGGGAGAAATTTCTTCAGCGCTTGGGCGGCCACCCGCCCATCCCGGTGCTGGTCGGCCTCTGGCCGCTGACGAGCTACGCCTTGGCCCTGCGTCTCAATAACGAGGTCCCCGGCATCGTGGTGCCGGAGCCGGTTCTGAAGAGGCTGCAGAGCGCCGGCAGCGAGGCGCGCGCGGAAGGCTTCCGCCTGGCGCGGGAGTTGTTCGCCTGGGCGCGCCGCCCCGAGAGCCGCGCCGCCGGCGCCTACATCATCCCGCCCTTTAAGAAGTATGAAGAAGCTCTCGAAGTCATTTCCCCCTAGCTCGGCTTGAATTTGCGGGAAACAATGGCCTACACTCGCGGCCATCACGCTCATCGGAGAGTCCATGAATGGAAGTGATTGGGTGCGTCGAACCCTGACGGTCGTTCTCTCCCTCGGGCTGGCCGGCGGCATCTATCTGGCGGCGACCCGCGGCGTCGCTCAGTGGAATTTCCTTCGCGAGCCGCCGGAGGGACTGCGCCGGGCCATCGCCTGGGACTCGCGCAATCCCATGTATTACACAGCGCTGGCACGCGTTCAGGAGCGATCCCTTCAGGGAGCGGACCCGCAAGAACTCATTCGTCTCTACGAAAAGGCTGTGCAACTGAGCCCGGGGCGCGCCCGCTACTGGGCCGACCTGGGCGGAGTCTATGAGATGGCGGGCCGGCAGCAGGACGCCCAGCGCGCCTACGAACGCGCCCGCGAGCTGTTTCCCAATTCTCCCGACATCAACTGGCGACTGGGGAATTTCTATCTTCGCCAGGAAAAGGTGGAGGAGGCTCTGCCGGCCTTTCAAAGAGTCCTGCTCGGCAATCCCTCTCTGTGGCGGACGACGTTCGATCTGGTGTGGCGAGCGGGAGCGGATGACAACTTGATCTTCGACCGAATGATGCCGCCGGAGGCGAACGTCTACCTCCGCTGTCTCAACTACCTCAGCGAAAAAGGGCGCCTCGACGCGGCCGCCGAGGCCTGGAAGCGCTTGCTGGCCCTGGGGCAGGCGTTTGAGCCTCAGGCCGCCTTTCCCTACCTCAATGCCTTGATCCGGGAAAGGCGGGTCGAGGAGTTGGTGGCGGCTTGGACGGCGGTGGCCGAGCGGCATCCGCAACGCGTGGCGCGCGCGACAGATTCGGACCGGGTGAACAACGGCGCTTTTGAGAACGAGATCATGGATGGGGGCCTGGACTGGCGGGTGCAGCCGGTCGAAGGGGGTATCGCCAGCGTGGACACCTCGACCTTCTTCGACGGCACCCGCTCGCTCAAACTCCGCTTCGAAGGCAAGAGCAACATTGACTATCACCACGTATTCCAGTTTGTTCCCGTCCAACCCAATACCCTCTACCGTTTCATGGGTTATCTGCGGGTGCAGGACATCACGACCGATAGTGGGCCCCGCTTCCAGATCCGCGACGCCTACGACCTCTCGCGGCTTTCGCTGCTCACCGAAAGCCTGACCGGGACGGCCATCTGGGCGCCGCAGATGCTGGAGTTTCGCACCGGGCCGGAAATTCACCTCCTCCTGATTCGCGTCGTGCGCCAGTCCAGCAGCAGGATTGATAACCAAATCTCCGGCCTGGCCTGGGTCGATCGCGTCTCGCTGTCTGAAATCAAATAAACCTGCCCGCGGACCTTCCTTGCAGCCGTCCCAGGGCAACACCATAATGAGCAGCGAGGAAATTGAGTGTCCCTGTGAGTCGCGCCGCCGTTATCATTGTTAGCTACAACGTTCGCGACTACCTGCGCGAGTGCTTGCAGTCAGTTTTCGGCAGCGCCGAGGGACTGACGGTCGAAGTTTGGGTGGTAGACAACGCCTCTCGCGATGGTTCGGCCGCGATGGTCGAAAGCGAATTCCCCCCGGTGCGCTTGATCACCAACCCGGCGAACCTGGGGTTTGCGCAGGCCGCCAACCAGGCCCTGCGCCAGGCCACCGGCGACTACGTGCTGCTCGTCAACCCGGATGCACGGCTGCTGGATAACAGCCTAGCCACGCTGGTCAATTTCCTCGAACAAAAAAACCAAGTGGGAGTGGTGGGCGGCGCGGTGTTCAATCCCGACGGCTCTCTCGATCCCGCCTGCCATCGCGGCTGGCCTACACCGCTCGCCATGGCGTCGAAAGCCCTGGGCCTCGATCGCCTCTTCCCCCGCAATCGCACCCTGGCCCAATGCAACATGCTGTGGCTGCCGCCCAAGCAGGAAGCCGAGGTCATCTCCGTCTCGGGCAGTTTCATGGTGATTCGCCGGAAGGCGCTCGAGGCCATTGGCGCGCTGGACGAGCGATTCTTTCTCTATTACGAGGACAGTGACTTCTGCGACCGCGCCCGAGAAGCCGGCTGGAAGGTGGTTTTCTATCCGGGGGCCAAGGTCGTCCACCACAAGGGAGCGAGCAGCAAGAACAACCCCGGTCTGGCGCGGCTTCTCTTCTACCGTTCCTACCTGTCCTATTACGACAAGCACCTCGCGCCGCAGAGCAGTGGTTTCACGCGCGGGCTGGTGCACTTCCTGGTTTATCTCTACAGCGGATTCGACTCCCGGCTCAAGGCCCCGGCGGAGGAGTTCGCACAGCTCATCCAGGACGATCGCGGCGGGGCCTGAAACGGCTCACCCCGCGGCTTGTAGGTAGGCTTCCAGTGTCTCGCGGGCCGTCTTCTCCCAGGTGAAAAGCTGCGCGCGTCGCAGGCCTTTTTCCCGCAAATCCTTTCGCAGCGCATCCTCGGTAAAGACTCTTTCCATCGCCGCGGCCAGTTGCTGAATGTTCTTCGGGTCCACCAGCAGGGCTGCCTCGCCCGCCACCTCCGGCAGGGAGGAAACATTCGATGTAATCACCGGTACCCCGCAGGCCATCGCCTCCAGAACCGGCAGACCGAACCCTTCGGCCAGCGACGGGTACACAAACGCCTCGGCCGCGCTGTAGAGGGCGGGCAGGTCCGCTTCCGGAACGTAGCCGGGGAAAAGAATTTTGTCCTTGAGACCAAGGGCTTCCACCACCCGCAGGAGCGGCCCGTAGTTCCAGCCGAAAGAGCCGGCCACCACCAGCGAGCAATCATTCTGGAGGTCTTTGAGTTGGGCGTAGGCGCGCACCAGCGTTTCCAGGTTCTTGCGCGGCTCGATCATCCCTACGAAAAGCAGGAAGCGCTTGGCCAATCCATACTTTTTTCGCAGCGGGGAAAGAACGGCTTCGTCTTCCACGGGGCGAAAAGCCTCGCTCTTTCCAAGATGGATAACCTTAACTTTTTCCGGCCGCACTCCCACCAGCCGGATCAGGTCTTGCCGCGTGCTCTCCGAAACCGCAATCACCAGCCGCGAGGCCCTGGCGCAGAGCGGAATCAGCGTCTTGAAGTAGTGTCTCTTGGCGAAAGTGTGCGCTTCGGGCAGCGAGAAGAACGTCAGGTCGTGAATGGTGGTAACCCGCGGGCAGGCTCCCGCCAGCGGAACCACGAAACCGGGCCCGTGAAATACCTCCACGCCCCGCCGCCGCAGGTCCCGCGGCAAGAAAGTCTGCTCCCACAGGACTCTCAAGGGTCGCGGCAAACCGCACGGGACCAGTTCGAAGGACGGGCCGAGACCCTGAAAATGGGAGGCGCTTTCTTCAGAGACATAAAGCGTGTAGCGATGCCGGGGGTCGAGCCGCGCCAGCGCCGGCGCCAGGTTTTTCACGTAAGTCGCGGTTCCGTGGAGCCTCCGGTGCACCATGAGGGTGTTGATGGCGATGTGCATGCTAGTACCGTTCCAACTAGTTTCAACTAAATGGCGGACACTTTCTAGGGCAATA
>CAYTXK010000132.1:0-6279 GCA_964441645.1 uncultured Acidobacteriota bacterium | reverse complement strand
GATGGACCGGGCCCACGTGGAGTTGAACGCCCAGGGGCAGATCGTGGTGGACGTCAACCGACTGTTCAAATGCGAACGCGGCAAGCACTGCCAGTTTGATGACGACGGCTCGTTTCTAACCGCGTAGGCGGACCAAGGAGACCTGGATGGCGGAGGAAAAACCCGGCCCGGCGGAAACCCCGCAGGGCAAGAAGGGTCTGGCGTCGCTGGTCGAACAGGCCCAGGAAAGCGCGCAGGCTCTGAAGAAGCGGGCGCTGGAGGAAGCCAAGGGGTACCAGGACCCGGAGAAGACGCAGCTCTACCGCTCGATTTTCCGGGTGAAGCACGACGAAGAACCGCGCAACCGCGCCTTGAGCGTCCTGACCAATGTGTTCTTCCACCTGCACCCGGCCAAAATCAATCGCGACGCCGTGCGCTACAGCTACACCTGGGGGATGGGCGGCATCACCTTCTACGTTTTCCTGGTGCTGACCGTCACCGGCGTGCTGCTGATGTTCTACTACCATCCCACCAAGGTGCAGGCCTTCCGCGACATTCTCTACCTGGAGCACGACGTTCCCTTCGGGAAGCTGCTGCGCAATATGCATCGCTGGGCCGCGCACCTGATGATAATTACCGTCTGGCTGCACATGTTCCGCGTGTTTCTGACCGGCTCTTACAAGTCGCCGCGGGAGTACAACTGGTGCGTGGGCGTCATCCTGCTGGTGCTGACCTTGCTGCTGTCCTTCACCGGCTACCTGCTGCCCGACGATCAACTGGGTTTCTGGGCGGTCACCGTGGGAACCAACATGGCGCGCGCCACGCCCATGCTGGGTAACGAAGGCCCCTTCGGGCCGCAACTGGGCATGACACCCTACAACGACGTCCGCTTCGCGCTCTTGGGCGGCTCCATCGTGGACGCCAATGCCCTGCTCCGCTCTTACATCTGGCACTGCATTGCCCTGCCTTTGCTGGCAGGCATTTTCATGGTGGTGCATTTCTGGCGAGTGCGGAAGGACGGCGGCATCTCCGGGCCGGCGCCGGTGATGCTGGAATCGGAAATCAAGGAGCAGAAAGGCCCGACGCCGACCATCATGCGCCCCAGCGGCATGCGCGGCTGAGGAGAGAGACGGAATGGATTGGCACCAGCTCTGGGAAGTGGCCTCCGCTCCCGACAACATTCCCATCGTGGCGTTGCTGTTTTTCGTTCCCTTCTATACCTGGTACGGCTTGCGGCAGGCGCTGGCCAACGACCGGCTGATCGCGGAGCTGGAAGCCAATCCCCCGCTCGCCAAGACGCACCACCGCAAAACTTTTCCCTATAAGCCGGAGTGGCCGCGCGAGGTGCACGTGTGGCCCTACCTGATGCGGGTGGAATTTCTGGCCGCCATCATCGTGACCTTCATCTTGATGGTGTGGTCGATCACCCTCAACGCCCCGCTGGAAGAACCCGCCAACCCCAACTTGACCATGAATCCCGCCAAGGCCCCCTGGTACTTCCTCGGCCTCCAGGAAATGCTGGTCTACTTCGATCCCTGGATCGCCGGCGTGCTCATGCCCACGCTCATCATCGTCGGCCTGATGGCCATTCCCTACGTCGACGCCAACCCCCTCGGCAACGGGTATTACACTTTCAAGCAGCGCCGGGTCGCCATCCTCTCTTTCTGCTTCGGCTTCCTCGGCTTGTGGGTGCTGATGATTATCGTGGGGACGTTCATTCGCGGGCCGGGCTGGATGTGGTTCTGGCCGGGGCAAACCTGGGACCACAACCGGTTGGAGTTCGCGGTCAACCGCGACCTGCACCAGATGCCGCCCTTCAGCTATGTGGGCCTGAGCAACCAGTGGGTCATCGCGCTCTTCGGGGCCACGGTGGTCGGGCTGTACTATTTGGCCGCCGGCTACGCCGTGCACCGCCTGATTACTCTCAACGACTTCACGCGCAAAATCTACGGCCGCATGAGCCTGCTGCAATATCTGACCATTCAATTCTTCGCCGTCACCATGATCGGGCTGCCGGTCAAAATGATTTTGCGCCTCGCCTTGCGGATCAAATACGTCTGGGTCACGCCGTGGTTCAACGTCTGAGGGGTCGCCCGGCGATTCCCGCGGAGGGTTCTCGTGCCTGAGCCGTCTGGCCAGAACGACCCCATCGTCAGCCAGTCGATGAGCGGGCCGCTGCTGGTGTCCGCCATTCTGCTCCTGCTGTCCCTCGCCTGGGCGCTCTACGACGAGTTTTACGGCCTGCGGCCCTGGAAGACCTACCAGAAGCGCTTCGTCAGCGTTTACAAGACCTACCTGGAGAAGGCCGCCGCCGAACAGGCCACCAAGGAACAGGACATCCGCAGCTCAGCCGAGTTTCAAAAGCTCGAGCAGCAAACCAAGGAAGCCGAGACCGCCGCCGGACCGCAGGTGCAAGAGCTGGATCAAGAGGTAAAACTTTTCGACCAGCAGATTGCCGCCCTCATCGACGTCTTCTCGGCGGCCCGCGGCGAAGTCACGGCCCTTGTCTATCAGGCGGAGACGCACCCGGGCTCGAAAGACCGGCTGATGGCCCGCGTCGATGCGCTCAAGCAGACCGGCTACTCGGCGCGGCTGCCGCAGGCGGATGGGCCGCCCCAGCCCGTTCATTACAGCTATGACGAGCTGGAGGCGGAGTACAACCGGCTCAAATCCGAGAAGTCCAAGCGGCTGTCGGAGCGCGTAAAAATCCTCCAACAGGCCACCGCCCTGCGCAAGCAGCGCGATGCCTACTTGGAGGAAAAGCTCGGCGGGCTGCGCGAGCAGCAGTTGCGTGTCATTGAGCGCGGCCTGGATAAGTTCGTCGTCGAGATCAAGCAAATCCACGTTACCCAGACCGACCTCGTCGACCGCTGCCAGTCCTGCCACTTGGGGATTCTCGAGCCGGTGAACCTGACGGCGGAGGATATGGGGGGCGAGCGCGTCTTCGTCAGCCATCCTAATCCGGAGCTCCTCCGCCTTCACAACCCGGAGCGGTTCGGCTGCTCACCCTGCCACGGCGGCAACGGCCGCGCTGTCTCCAGTGACGTTAAGGCGCACGGGCGTCACAAGTTCTGGCTCTGGCCGATGTACTACCCGGAGAACGTCGAGGCCGGCTGCCAGCAGTGTCACGGGCGCGATATGGTGCTCGATCGCGCCGAGGTGCTCAACCACGGCAAGGAGTTGTTTCGCTCCCGCGGCTGCATCGGCTGTCATCGCTTCGAAGGCTTTGACGACGAGCGCGAGCGCTTGGTCGCCACCCGGCAACGCCTTGACACCCTGCGCGCCGAGAAGGCTGCCAAGGAGCTCGAAATCGGCCGCGCCGCCACCAACGAGCAGGCCCAGAATCTGCAGCTGGCCATCGCACGCCTCGACGCCGAGAGCGAAGTGCGGCGCGGGCGCGCCCGCAACCTGCTGCGCGAAGAGAAAACGGTGGGGCCGAACCTGAAAGAGATCCGCCAGAAACTCCGCCGGGACTGGATTCCTGTTTGGCTCGCCAATCCCCACGAGTTCCGTCCCACCACCAAGATGCCGCGCTTCGGTGTGGGCCCAGATGGCAACACCAAGGGCGAGTGGCTGGAGGACGTTCAGGCTATCTCCGCCTTCCTCTGGCAGGACGCCCTGCCGGCCAACCTGCCGCCGCAGCCCCGCGGGGACGGGGCGCGCGGCCGCGAGCTTCTAACCACGCGGGGCTGCCTCGCCTGCCACGCTCTCGGCGAGGGTGACCAGGAAGTCGGCGGCCGCTTCGCCGCTAACTTGAGCCGCGTGGGCGAAAAGGCCAACTACGAGTACCTGGTGCGCTGGATTCACAACCCGCGCGAGCGCACCCGGCCCTACTGCCCGCTCGAAAAGCGCGACCTGGGGCCGGAGGATTACGCCAAGCACGGGCTTCCCTTCCGCTTCGACCGCGAGCACTCCACCTGCCCCAATGATGGCGAAGAGCTGCGCTACGAACAAATGACCGTGATGCCGAACTTCCGCCTCGCCATCCAGGAAGTTCGCGACATTGCCACTTTCCTCATGACCCAGCGGCGGACCAATCCCGACCAGTACCCCAAGGCCGCCTTCATGGAGGATAAGCAGCTCTTCGACAAGGGCAAATTCCTGACACGGCACTACGGCTGCACGGGCTGCCATGAGATTGCCGGCTTCGAGGAAGAAGGCCGCATCGGCACCGACCTGACCGCCGAAGGCAGCAAGCCCGTGGACCGGCTCGACTTCGCCCTCTTCACCCACGAGGCCAAGAACGAGGGCTGGTACAACCACAAGGGGTTCTTCGAACGCAAGCTGGCCAACCCCGCCTTCTACGACCAGGGCAAAATCCGGCCGGAGCTCGAGCAGCTCAAGATGCCCAAGCCCAACGTCAACGCCGAGGACATCCGGGCGCTCACTTCGTTCCTGCTGGGCAGCGTGGAGCCCGGCTACGGTTTCCCCACCGGTTACTACTATCGCCCCGAGGACCAGCGCCGCGACATTCAGGAAGGCTGGTGGATTGTCACCAAGTACAACTGCATTGGCTGCCACCAGGTGCGCATCGGCCAGAAATCCACGCTGATGACCTTCCAGCAATACCAGGGCGATGCCAAGGAGCAACTACCGCCCGTGCTGGTCGGCGCCGGCGCGCGCCTCAACCCCGACTGGCTGGTCCGTTTCCTGAACAACCCGGCGCTCAGTGAGACCGACATCAATCGCAACGGCGTGCGCAACTATCTCAAGCTGCGTATGCCGACCTTCAGCCTAACCGAAGGCGAAATCCAGCGCCTGGTGCGCTTCTTTGCCGCTTTGTCGGCGCAACCGGAACCCTACATACCGCCCAAACTGGAGCCGCTGACCGACCAGGAGCTGGCTCTGGCGCGGCAATTGTTCACCCACCCGGCGGCGCCCTGCTTGAAGTGCCACGCCACCGGCGACCCGGCGCACGACCGCAGCGTCAACGCCCCCAACTTCCTGCTGGTCAAAGACCGTTTGAAGCCAACCTGGACGCTCCGCTGGATCCTTGACCCCCAGAGCATCATCCCCGGCATCAACATGCCCTCGGAGCTTTTCCGCCGCGACGGCGACCGCTGGATCTTCTCCGGCCCGCTGCCCGAGGCGGCGCGCGCCTACCGGCGCGACCACGCCGACCTGCTGGTGCGCTACATGTTCCAGATTACGCCCGAAGAGCAGCGCCGGCTGCTCGGCCGGCTCAGCTCCGCCCGGCCGCCAGGCGCCCAACCCGACCCTGACTCTGTGGTAAAATCGCATTGAAGTTCCATCACGGCATTCTTGAGCAAGGAGAAGAAACGCCCGTATGACCATCACACGCAAATTCCTACTGGCACTGTTCGTTCTGGCTGCGTTGCTTTCTGTGAGCTGCGCCCGCGAGGAAACCAAGCCGGCGGCCACCGCCCCTACCACCGCCCCGGCGGCTCCCGCGGTTGACATGGCCTCGGCCGCCACTATCACCGGCAAGGTCCTCTACAAAGACGGCAAGCCCACTCTGGCGCGCCTGCGCATGGACGCGGACGCCGCCTGCTCCCGCCTGCACTCCGAGCCGGTGTATTCCCGCGAACTGGTGGTGAACGACAATGGGACCCTGCGCTGGGTTTTTGTGTACGTGAAAGAAGGCCCCGGAAATCAGTCCTTCCCCGCCCCCAAGCAGGCGGTGGTCTTGGATCAGAAGGGCTGTATGTACGAGCCGCACGTCATCGGCCTGGTAGTGGGTCAGGAGCTCAACGTCACTAACAGCGACCAAACCACCCACAATATCCATCCCGTTCCCACCACGAACCGCGAGTGGAACAAGTCCCAGCCCCCGGGGTCGGACAAGCTTGTGGAAAGCTTCGCCCGCGAAGAGGAAACCATTCCGGTGAAGTGCAACATTCATCCTTGGATGCGGAGTTACATTCACGTTCTCAAGCATCCGTTTTTCGCCACCACCGGAGCCGACGGCAGTTTTGAGATCAAGGGCCTGCCGCCCGGCGATTACACCATTGTCGCCTGGCAGGAAAAGCTGGGCAAACTGGAGCAGAAAGTCACCGTCGGGCCTAAGGAGAGCAAAGCCGTTGAGTTCACCTTTACGCCCAAGGCGGGCGGCGACTAGATTGTTGCCTGGTGTGAACGAGGCGGGAGCGGTTTCGGCCGAGGAGCCGCTCCCGCTGTTGCTCATGAGGTTATGAAGCACACGCTAACCCCCACCCCCTCCGGCCTGCGTCGCTTTGCGTTGCTGACCGTGGGGGCGACGTTTCTCCTCCTCATCGCCGGCGCGCTCGTAACCAGCAACGACGCCGGCCTGGCCGTCCCCGACTGGCCCCTCTCCTACGG
>CAYTXK010000131.1:2003-6296 GCA_964441645.1 uncultured Acidobacteriota bacterium | reverse complement strand
CGCGCCCTCGGCCGAGGGCCGCTCCAGTGCGCGCCAGCCGAGCGCGGTGCTCCAGGCGAGGCGGGTTAAGTCGAACTTGGGGCCGGAGCCGTCGGGGAAGGCCGGCACGCCGGGCGTGACTCTCAGGTTCATCGAGCTGATCAAGAAAACCGGCCCGCCCCAATCTTTGGCCACCGCCAAGTCCCAAGCGTAGCCGACTTTGCCCGTGCCGAAACCGTTGCGGCGGCTGGCAAGCGGAGCAATCACTTGCGGGCCTGTGGTCAGGGTGAAGGGCGCCGAGCTTTCGCACAGCAGCCGGTAGCGAACGCCGAAGAGCAGGTCGTCGGCGCCACTCTGGGAGAAAGTGGTGACACCCAGCGTGCGCTCTCGCAGGGTCAGGGCGCCGAACTCAAAATCGATTTCCAGCCGGTCGGTCAGACCCCACTCGAAGCGCCCTGCCCCCTCGTACTCGCGAGCGCTGAAACCGGGGCTGCGGGTCAGGAACCAGCGGTTGGCCCAGATGATTTGCGGGGAATTTTTCTTCTGAGTATAGGGGCCGCCGGTGAAGAAGAAAAAATCGGGCTCTTCGGGCTCCTCGCCAGGGGCGGGCGGCTGGGCGGAGGCCGGCACGGCCAACACCAGAACAAAGGCGAACCACAGCCAGCGCCGTCCGGCCAAGACCTCTCCCCTTTCCAGAAGTTAACTCTAGTTAAGAGGAGAGATTTATGCCGGTGAACTCCCGCGGTGTCAAGCGGAAAGTGCCGCCGGGCTAGCCGAGCGCGCGGGCGGCGCGGCGGGGATTGGCCACGCCGAAGACGATGGCGGCGCTTTTGCCCCCGCGGGCCACGGAGCCGTAGGCGTAGTTGATGTTGATGCGGGCGCGGGCCAGCTTGCGCGAGGCGCGACCCAGCACCCCGGGCCGGTCGGGCAGGTTGACCACCACCACGTCCTCGAGGCGCGAGCGGATGCCGGCCTTTTGCAACACACGGCGCGCCTTGGCCGGACTGTTGACGAGCAGGCGAATTTGCCGCTGCGGACCGGAAGCGTCGAGTCCGCTGACGTTGATCTTATTCTTGGCCAGCGTTTCCCCGATAGCGGCCAAGACGCCGGGGCGGTTAGCGACAGTGATAGTGAGTTGTTTTACGACGGGCATAGGAGCCTCCTTGCAGACACTACCCCACAGGATGGCTTTTATGCTGCCACAAGGCTCCGGCTTTCACAAGAGGCTTGCATCGGTTGGCCGGAGTGCGCTATAGCTTTCGTTTTCCGCGGAGGCGGAAATGGCCGAGACGATGAGGGACGACTTTGGCGGAGGCGGCGTGTGGGAGCCGCCGAACCGCGAAGCCGCCTATTTCTACGGACTTTTCATGCGCGGACACTCGCTTGAGACACTGCGCCGCGACATTGATGTTCCCGACGAAGTGTTGTCTCGCTGGCAGCGCCTCTGGCGCCACGAGCCTCACCGCCAGCGTCACCTGGAAGAAGTGGTGAGTTATCGCCGTCAGGTGCTGACCATCTTCAATACGCTGGTCGCGCTGGAAGTGGCGCTCTCTCGCCTGCGGCAATAAGCGGGCTTCCCTTCCCCGGCGAGTTTTTCAAAAGCGGGTCAGGTAGCGGAAGGAAAAGCTGCGTCCGGCGCCATTCATCCCCCAACTGATGCCGCGGTAGTTGCGGTCGCCGAGGTTTTCAAATTCAAAGAGAAAATCGTGGCGTTCGCGCAGGGAGAATCCCCCGCGCAGGTTAACCGTCAGGTAGCCCGGCACCGCGGTGAACAGCGGAGCCGAGTCAACGCCCAGACCCAGCACGCGGTCCTGCACTTCAGCGAGCGTTTCGCCCGTGGGCGCGAGCACGTCGTCGGCGGTGCCGAAGGTCGTATCCGGCCCAGCCTCGACCAAGCCCAGCACGGTCGCCCCGTGCGCGAAGAAACTGGCAATGCTGCCGCGGGTGCGCGTGGCGCCCGTGCGCCGGTCTTCGAGATCGAGCGTGGAAAGACGGGTCTGGCGACCGGCCACGTGAACGTACGGCTCCAGCCACAGGCGCCACTTGGCAGGCGCATAGCGGAGTTTGAAATACGCATCCGCGGGCGGGGTGCCGCCTTCGATATTGGGCGGCAGCCTGCTGCTTTTGTCCCAAGCGCGCACAGCGGTGAAAACCGTCTCCACCGACCAGGCCGGGGCCAGCTCCAGCCGCAAGGAGTGCTCGAAGCCGCGCAAGCGGACGTCGCCGAAATTGGCGCGCAACAGCACCGGGTTCGGAGAGACGGCTACGAAAACTACGCCGTTGGCATTTTGGGCGATGACGGGCTGCGCGCCGAGAAGCGTGCCCACGGCACCGAGCGGCAGAATCAACGCCTGCTTGGTGATGGTGTCCGAGAGGTCGTTCACAAAGAACGAGAAGTTAGTTTGCAGGCGGCGGTTCTGATAGCGCAGAGCGGCTTCGTAGGTCAGGTTGTGCTCGGGCTTCACCTGGATGACCGGCCGGCCCAGCGAGACTGCGCTTGAATCCGCCGTGGAGCCGACCGTGGCGCCCAGCCCTGCGACATCCGGAGCCGCCACTTCGAACCCCGAGCCCGTCAGGCCCAGCGTGCCCAGGTCGGTCATGTGCGGGGCGCGGAAGCCGCGGCCGAGATTGGCGGCCACGCTCAAGCCTTCCAGAGGAAACACCACCGCGCCGGCGCGAAAGCTGAGGTCAGAAACGGTGAGCGAATCGTCCGGCCAAAGCCGCTCGCCGCTGACCAGAGGGCTGTCGAGGGCGCGGGCGCGGTAGGCCGCGCCGCTGTAGCGCAGGCTGCCTACCAGCTGGAGCTTCTGCGGAACGGCTTCAAAGATATCTTGGATGTAGGCGCCCCCGCTGCGATAGCGGGCGTGGTCGGGCACGCGCGGGCGGCGCAAGCTGACGGTGTCGGTCACCGGGTCGAAGCTGAAAGAAGGAGCGCGGATGCGCTCATGATAAAACTCGCCCCCCAAGAGAAAGGTGTGGTTGGTCCGCCATTGTTTGCCGGCCTGCGCCTGAAGGCCGTGGGCGCCGGTGCGCTCGTATTCGTGGTTGATGCTGGCCTGGGGGTCGCCCTGGCCGCCCTGATTGACGCGCTCTTCGCGCTGAGCGTTGAACGAGTAGGCCGCCGAGAAGTGATCTAGCCAGCCCAGCCGCAAACTCTCATAGCGAGCGTAGAAGAAATCCAGCATCAGGTTGCGCAGGTCGGCGATCAGATTCCCGTCGCCGCCCAGCAACTGGTCGTAGCGCTTGCCGCCGTCTTGCTGGCTGCGGCTGTAGTGCACGGTCAGGGTCCTCCCCGGCGACAACACCCACTGCAGCTTCAGGAGCCCGCTGTACTGGGTGAAGGCCGTATCGGGCAAGCGGCTGTGGCCGAGGACGTCTGAGCTCAGGCCGAGAAAGCGGGTGACGGCAGCATGGGAGTCAAAGCCCTCACCCGGTCGCAGGGTGTTGATGCGGCGGCCCGCCAGGTTGGTGAAAAGCCAGAGGCGGCGCGTCGCGAACGAACTCTCGAAATCTGACCCGTAGCTCAGGTCGGCGCTGTTGAAGGAGGTTCCCCAGGCGCCCTGCACCACCGGGCCGTTCGTGGCCAGGGCCGGAGCGGCGGTGAGAAACTCCACGCTCCCTCCCAGCGCGTCGCTGCCGTAGAGGGCGCTGTTGGGCCCGCGCAGAATCTCGATGGCTTCGAGCTGGGTAGGCTCGACCAAGCTCAAGAAAGTGTTGATTCCCCCGCGCGCCGCGGCGGTGGAGTAGCGCACTCCGTCCACATAGACGTTCACTTTGTTTCCCGTCAGGCCGCGGACGAAAACTCCCGCCAGGCTCGGGCTGGTGCGCTGCAGGTAGACGCCGGCTTCTTCGGCGACGGCCTGAGCCACCACCGCCTTCGCTCTCTCCTGAATCTCTTCCCGGCCGATGACGTTGACGGGTTGCGGCACGAGTTGTGTTTCTTCCGCCTGCCCGGGATTCGCGGTGACCGTCACTTCAGTCCGCACCGGCTCCGGGGAAAGGGTTACTTCGATCGGGTGCAACTCTCCCGGCCGCAGCGCCAAGGCTAGCCGTTGCGGCGCAAACCCCGGCGCAGCCACAACCACGAGATAGCTCCCCGGCGGGACGGGGGCGAAGGCGAAGCGCCCTTCGGCGTCTGTGCGCACCGTTTCGACGACCGCCTGCTGGGCCGTCAACAGCGACACCTCGGCCCCAGTGACCACGCGGCTCTGCGAGTCCCGGACCACGCCAGTAACGGGGAGCACGTCGCCCGCTGCCAGGGACGCACCCAGCAACAGAGAGAAGGACAGTGCGGGAAGGAAGAGCCGGAAGAGG
>CAYTXK010000131.1:0-1993 GCA_964441645.1 uncultured Acidobacteriota bacterium | reverse complement strand
CCGCGCCTCGCTGGCTCGCCCGGGTGGGTCAGCACGGTGGGCTAGAGACGTTCAGCGGGTGACGCGAGCGGGCTCGGTGGCCGGAGCTGCGGGGGCGCCGCGCCGCTCGAGCGGGACGTAATCGCGCTGCGCCGGCCCAACGTACACCTGGCGGGGCCGGGCGATTTTCTGCTCGGCGTCGAGCAGCATCTCCTGCCACTGGGCCAGCCAGCCGGGCATGCGTCCAATGGCGAAGAGCACGGGGAACATCTCCACCGGGAAGCCCATGGCCTGGTAGATGATGCCGCTGTAGAAGTCCACGTTGGGGTAGAGGCGGCGCTGGACGAAGTAGTCGTCCTGGAGCGCGATGCGCTCGAGCTCCAGCGCGACGTCGAGCAGCGCGTTGCGTCCGGTGACCTCGAAGACCTGTTCGGCAATCTGCTTGATAATCTTGGCGCGCGGGTCGTAGTTCTTGTAGACGCGATGGCCGAAGCCCATCAGCCGCACGCCTTCCCCCGCCTTCACCCGCTCGATGAACGTGGGCACATGCTTCACCGCGCCAATTTCGTTCAGCATGCGCAGGACGGCCTCGTTGGCCCCGCCGTGCAGCGGCCCGTAGAGAGCGGCGGCCGCCGCCGCGGATGCGCAGTAAGGATCGACGAGCGAACTGCCCACGCTGCGCATGGCGTTGGCGCTGCAATTCTGTTCGTGGTCGGCGTGCAGAATGAAGAGCACATCCAGGGCCCGCTCCAGCACCGGGTTGGGCGTGTATTTCACTTCCGACATGCGGAAGAGCATGTTGAGGAAGTTGCCGGCGTAACTGAGGTCGTTGTCCGGATAAACGTAGAACAAGCCGCGGCTGTGCCGGTAGGTGAAAGCGGCCAGGGTGGGCGTCTTGGCGATCAGCCGGTCGATTTGTTTGCGGCGCACCTCGGGGTCGCGCACCTCCTTGGCCTCGGGGTAGAAAGTGGAGAGCGCCGCCAGCATGCTCACCATCATCCCCATGGGGTGGGCGTCGTAGCGAAAGCCTTCCACCAGCTTCTTTACGTTCTCGTGCAAAAAGGTGTGATGAGTGACGTCGAACGTCCACTGCCGGTATTCGGCCGCGGTGGGCAGCTCGCCGTACAGCACCAGGTAGGCGGTCTCGAGGAAGGTGGATTTCTCCGCCAACTGCCCAATGGGGTAGCCGCGATACCAGAGGATGCCGCGGTCGCCGTCAATGAAAGTGACCTGGCTGCGACAGGAGGCGGTGTTGGTGAAGGCCGGGTCATAGGTCATCAGCCCGAAGTCGTCGTCCTTCACCTTGAGAGGGCGAAGGTCGAGGGCGCGGATGGTGCCGTCAGTGATGTTGACTTCGTAACTCTTGCCCGTGCGGTTGTCGGTGATGGTGAGTGTGTTCTTGGCCATGCGATGACCCTCGTCGGCAGCTCTCGCCCTCTCCCGGGAAAATCAATGGTAGGGCGGAAGCCAGGCGGAGTCAATCAGGAAGGATTTTCCGGGTCTTCGCCGAACTTTCGGCCCCCAGGTTCCGTAGTAATCACTGAAGGGAAACCGGAGGAGGAGACTGCCATGCTGAAACTTCTCGTGGGGCTGTTCGCGCTGGTGTTCGTGCTGCCGGTAGCGCTGGTGGCGGTGGCCCTGCTGCCCCTCGCGCTACTCGTGCTGCTGCCGTTGTGCCTGCTGGGCATCGGCTTTGGGCTCGTCGCCGCGGTCGTCGGGGCGGTGGTGGCGCTGCCCTTCAAGCTCCTGGGCTGCCTCTGCCACCTCTGAGCTAGTACTTAGGGACGCGCGGGTCCACCTGGTCGGACCAGGCTAGGATGCCGCCTTTCAGGTTCCACACCTTGCGGAAGCCCGCCTTGCGCAGAAAATCCACCGCGTCGGCCGAGCGCTTGCCCGAGCGGCAGTGGGAGACGATGGTGCGCGCCGAGTCGAGCTCGTGCGCGCGCCGCGGCAGCTCCCCGAGCGGAATCAAATAGCCGCCCAGATGGCAAATCTGGTACTCGTGCGGCTCGCG
>CAYTXK010000130.1:5443-6301 GCA_964441645.1 uncultured Acidobacteriota bacterium | reverse complement strand
CTTCCGCCGGGAGAAGTACGTTCCCCGGGGCGGGCCCTCGGGCGGCGACGGCGGCGACGGCGGCGATGTGATTCTCGAGAGCACCGAGCACCTGAACACCTTGCTCACCTTCCGCTACAACCGCGAGTTTCGCGCCGAGCGCGGCCGCCACGGCGAAGGCTCGGGGCGCCACGGGGCCGAAGGCGCCGACCTCGTCTTGCGCGTTCCGGTGGGGACGGTGGTGTTCGATGAGACGGGGAGCGAGCCGCTCTTTGACTTCGAGGCCGCCGGGCAGCGTTGGGTGGTGGCCCGCGGCGGCCACGGCGGGCGCGGCAACGCGCGCTTTGCCACTTCCACCAATCGCGCCCCGCGCCGCGCCGACCCCGGTGAGCCCGGCGAGGAGCGGCGGCTGCGGATGGAGCTGAAACTCCTGGCCGATGCCGGCCTGGTGGGCTTTCCCAATGCCGGCAAATCGACGCTGATTTCGCGCCTGTCGGCCGCCCATCCCAAAATTGCCGACTATCCCTTCACTACACTGGAGCCTTGCCTGGGCGTGGTGGCCGCGGGTGAGGAGGATAGCTTCGTCCTGGCCGACATCCCGGGGCTGATCGAGGGCGCCCATCAGGGGCACGGGCTGGGCACGCGCTTCCTGCGCCACATTGAGCGCACCCGGCTGCTGGTGCACCTGGTGGACGTTTCCGAGACCGAGCGCGACCCGGTGGAGGACTTCCGCGTCGTGCGCCGCGAGCTGGAGCAATTCAGCCGCGCCCTGCTGGAAAAGCCCGTGGTGGTGGCCAACAAGGTTGACCAGCCCGGCAGCGGCGAGCGCGTCGAGCGCTTGCGGCGTTTCTGCCAGGGCGAAGGCTTGCCCTTCCTGGC
>CAYTXK010000130.1:0-5433 GCA_964441645.1 uncultured Acidobacteriota bacterium | reverse complement strand
AGGCCTGGAAGAATTGCGTTTTGCGCTGGCGGCGCGGCTGCGGCAGATGCCCGCCGTTTCCTCCCCAAGCCCGGCGTCTTAAGGAGCAGCGGTAGAGGCGTGACTCTCTCACCAACGAACCGCAAGCCCCGCCAACGGCGGGGCAAGTGGCCCCGGATCGGCCTGTTCGGCGGCAGCTTCGATCCCATCCACAACGGGCACCTCGCCGTGGCTCGCGCCGCGCGGCGCGCCTTTCACCTCGACGCCATCTACTTCATTCCCTGTGGGCGTCCGCCGCACAAAGACCGTCCCCGCTTGAGCCCTTATCTGCACCGGTTCACGATGGTGGCGCTAGCCTGCGCCGGCGAGCCCCGCTTTCTGCCCTCCTTGCTCGAGGCCGGGCGCGACCTCGGCGGCCGCGAGCGCCACTATTCGATCGAGACGGTGGGCCGGCTGAGGCAGCAGTGGGGAAAAAAGGCGCAGTTGTATTTCCTGCTGGGGGCGGATGCTTTTCTCACTCTACCGCAGTGGAAGAACTTCCCCGAGCTGGTGCGCCTGTGCGATTTCATCGTTGCCGCCCGCCCGGGAGTGGACTGGCGGCGTGCGCGTCGCGGCGTTCCGCGGGCGGCCACTGCTTACTTTCTTCCCCGCGTGCGGGCCGACGTCTCCGCCACCGAAATTCGGCGCCGCGCCCGCTTGGGTCGTTCCTTCCACGACCAAGTGCCACGGATCGTACAGGAATATATTGAGAAGATGAGACTCTATCAAAGCCGCGGATGAGCAAAGACATGACGCTCGAGGCGGTGGAGCGGGCCGCGCAGGCTGCGCTCGACAAACAAGCGACTGACCTGGCGCTACTGGACTTGAAGGGCGTCGCTTCCTTCACGGGCTATTTTTTGCTCTGTACGGGGCAGTCGGCGCGCCAGGTGCAGGCGATTTCTGATTCCGTAGAAGAACAACTGTCGCGGCACGGCCTTCGGCCGGCGCATCTCGAAGGCTACCAGAACGCCGACTGGGTGCTGCTCGACTTCGGGGATTTCGTCGTGCACGTTTTTTCGGCGCGCGCCCGCGCCTATTACGACTTGGAGCGCCTGTGGCGGCGCGCCGCGCGCCTGCCGCTGCCCGAGGACAGCCCGGCCGTAGGCGGGGCCTCGGGGGCGGGATAGCGGCTATGCGGCTGCGGGTGCTGCTGCTGGGGAAGACTCGCAACCCGCACGTCCGCGCCTTGCTGGACGACTACCGCCAGCGCATCGCCCACTTCAGTCCTATCGACATCGTCGAATGGAAAACCACCGATGGCGGCCCCTGGACAATCGCGGAGGCGCGGGGAAAAGACGCCTCCGCCCCGGTCGTGCTGCTCGATGCCGCCGGCAAGGCCTTCACCTCGGAGGAATTCGCCCGCTGGCTTAACAAGCAGATGGCTAGCGGCCGGCGGCAACTGATTTTTTTGCTGGGCGGGGCGGAGGGCTTTGCCGAGGAGACCCGGAGCCAGGCCGATTTTCTACTTTCTCTCTCCAAAATGACTTTGCCGCACGAGCTGGCCCGCGTGGTCCTGCTCGAGCAGCTTTACCGCGCCTTCGCCCTCTTGCACCAGCATCCGTATCCCCGCTAGTGCCGTTCCAACTTGTGGCGAGGAATGGTAATCTGCCGTCGGGGAGGAAGTCAGAAAGTTGGAACGGCACTAGAGTGCGTTTGCTATGGCCGAAGACAGAAAGAAAGGGCTGATTATCGTCCACACCGGGCCGGGGAAGGGCAAGACTACGGCGGCGCTGGGGCTGGCCTTCCGCGCGGTTGGCGACGGGCTCAAGGTGCTAATGGTGCAGTTCATCAAAGGTTCCTGGCACTACGGCGAGCTGGACGCAGCCGAGATGCTGGGCCAGGACAAATTCGTCATCCGGCCGATGGGGAAGGGCTTCGTCAAGCTTGGCGGTGAGCCCGACCCGGAGCACAAGAAAGCCGCCGAGGAGGCCTGGGCGTTCGCGCGCGAGAAGATTTTTTCCGGCGAATACGATATGATTATCCTTGACGAAATCAATTACGCCCTCAGCTACGGCCTGGTCCCGGTGGCGCCGGTGGTCGAAGCACTCGAGCAAAAGCCGGAGACGCTGCACGTGGTGCTGACGGGGCGCAACGCCCATCCCGACATCGTCGCCGCGGCCGACCTGGTGACGGAGATGCGCGAGATCAAGCATCCCTACCAGAAGGGCATTGAGGCGCAGCGCGGCATCGAATACTAGAGAGCAAGCATGGCCTGGTTCCGACGCGAAAAGAAACGGCTGGAGGCGCCGCCGCCCGACGAGCGCACCGTGCAGACCGAGGGTCTGTGGCTCAAGTGCGAGGGCTGCCGGAACATCGTCTGGAAAAAAGACCTCGAAGCCAGCCTCAACGTCTGCCCGCGCTGCCAGCATCACTACCGCATCGGCGCGCGCCGGCGTCTGGAGCTGCTCTTCGACGACGGCCGCTACAGCGAGCACGACCCCGGCCTGATTTCCACCGACCCGCTGAGATTTTCCGACACCAAACCCTACGCCGAGCGCCTGCAAAAAGCCGTCGAGGCCACCGGGATGAAGGACGCCATCCTGTTTGGCGAAGGGCAGCTCGCCGGCCGCCCGATGCAAATCGGGGCTATGGAGTTCGAGTTCATCGGCGGCTCGATGGGGGCGGTGGTGGGCGAAAAGGTGACCCGCGCCATCGAGCGCTCGCTCGAAAGTCGCCTTCCTCTCGTTATCATTTCTTGTTCGGGAGGCGCCCGCATGATGGAAGGCGTGGTCAGCCTGATGCAGATGGCAAAAATCAGCGCCGCGCTCGCCCGGCTGGACGAGGCGCGCGTGCCCTACATCAGCGTGCTCACCGACCCCACCACCGGCGGCGTCACCGCCTGCTACGCCATGCTGGGAGACTTGAACATCGCCGAGCCGGGCGCGCTCATCGGCTTTGCCGGCCCGCGCGTCATCGAGCAGACCATTCGCCAGAAACTCCCCGAAGGTTTCCAGCGCAGCGAGTTTCTCCTGGAGAAAGGTTTCCTCGACGCCATCATCCACCGCAAAGACCTCAAGAACTATCTCAACGAAGTGCTGACCTTCATGTCGCCCTGACGGGCAGCGGCGTTAGCGGACGAGAGCCCGATGACCTTGACTTACAACGAAGCGGTGCAGCGGCTGCTGTGGCTGGGCCACGAAGGCCGCAGCCTGAAATGGGATTTGAACAACATCGAGCGCGTGCTCGAGCGCCTGGGCCATCCCGAGCGGTGCTACGCCTGCGTGCACATCGCCGGCACCAACGGCAAGGGCTCGGTGGCAGCGATGGTGACCTCCATTCTCCGCGCCGCCGGCTACCGCGCGGGGCTCTACACTTCACCGCATCTGGTGCGCATCAACGAGCGGATTGTGGTCAATGGGCAGAGTCTCACCGACGAAGAGTTTGCGCGCGCTTTCAACGCCACCAGTGAAGCCATCGAGAGCTTGCTGGCCGACTCCCGGCTGCCCGCTCACCCCAGCTTCTTCGAGTGTCTGACGGCGATGGCCCTCTGGCACTTTGCCGAGGCGGGCGTCGAGGTGGCGGTCCTTGAGGTGGGTCTGGGCGGGCGGCTCGACGCCACGAACGTGGTCACTCCCGAGGTGGCCGTCATCACCTCCATTGATTTCGACCACGAACGCTACCTCGGCTACTCCATCGAGCAGATTGCGGCGGAGAAGGCTGGCATCATCAAGCCCGGCGTTCCTGTGATTAGCGCCGCCACGCATCCGGGGGCGCGAGAAGTGGTGCGCTCGCGGGCGGCGGCCGTGAAGGCCCCGCTGGTAGAAGTGGAAGCGGACTACCACGCCGAAGATGTGCGCAGCAGTGATTTCGGTCGCTATAGCTTCGGGGCCCTCGCCGCGGACGGTTTCACCTTGCCGCTGGCGCCGCGCTTGCGAGGTGCGTTTCAAATTGAGAACTCTCTCGTAGCCGTCGGCGTCGCCCGGCAACTGGCAGCCCTCGGGTGGAAGGTTTCGCCGCAAGCGATAGCGGAGGGCATCGCCACGGCCGAATGGCGCGGCCGCCTGGAGCTGGCGCGGCGCCAGCCGCTGGTTTTTCTTGACGGCGCCCACAACCCCGCCGGAGCCCGTCAGGTGGCCCGCTTCTGGCGGGAGCACCTCAGCCCGCGCCCTATTCACTTGATCTATGGAACGGTTCGCGACAAAGCGGTGGAGGAAGTCGCCGAAGTCTTGTTTCCGGCGGCGGCGAGTATCACCGTGACGCAGCCACACACGCCGCGGGCCGCCAGTTGCGAGCTGCTGGGCCGGCTGGCGCGGGCTTATAACAGGGCTGTTACCGTCGAGCCTGAGCCAGAACAGGCGCTCGAGCGGGCGCTGGCGAGCGCCGCTAGCGATGAAGTAGTTTTTGTCACCGGGTCGCTGTTTCTGGTGGGCGACTGCCTCCGGGTTCTGAGCGGCGAGTGGGCGGCCGAGCGCACCGCGCTGGCCACCGCCGAAAAACCTGCCTAACGATGCGGTGGCTGCTCGATAGGCTGGGGTTCCTGCGAACGCTGCTCTTCACGCTGCCCCTGATTTATCTCTACACGTTGGTGCTGGGGGTGGGGACGTTGCTGGTGGCGCCCTTTGACCGCCAGCAGCGGCTGCTGGGCGGCATCGGGCGGCTGTGGGCGCGGCTAATTCTCTGGACGTGCTTCATCCGCGTGGAAGCTCGCGGGCAAGAGAATCTCGAAACCGGAAAGCACTACGTCGTGGTCGCCAATCATGTGAGCTATATTGATATTCCGGCCCTGCTGGTTCATTTGCCCGCCGGGGCGCGGTTTATGGCCAAGAAGTCGCTCTTCTACATTCCTCTCTTCGGATGGTATATGCGCTTGACGGGCCATCTGCCGGTACGCCGCGCGGGCGCCTACGGCAATGCGCGGCAGGTGCTGCAAGCAATGCGGTATATTCGTCAGGGCCATTCGTTAGTGGTGTTCCCCGAGGGCGGGCGGAGCCACACCGGGCGCCTCGAACCTTTCAAGCCGGGGATGTTTTTGGCGGCTGTTAAAGCCGGCGCGCCCATCCTGCCGGTGACCATCGTGGGCTCCGGCCGTCTGCTGCCGCGGTTTCGCTGGCATCTGCGCCCGGGGAGCGTCAAGATCATCATCAGTCCGCCCGTCGAGACCCAGGGCCTGAAGAGAGAGGACATCGAGGGGCTAGTAGCTCGGGTGCATAGGACGATTGAGCAGAACTTGGCGGAGGCAGGGCAATGATTTCGCTAGCGGGAAAAGTTGCGCTCGTGACCGGAGGTTCGCGGGGCATCGGAGCGGCGACCGTGAGCCTGCTGGCGCAGGCTGGAGCCCAGGTTGTCTTCAGCTATCATCGCCGGCGGGCCGCGGCTGACCAAGTGGCCCGCGCCGCGCGCCGCCGCGGCGGCGAGGTTCTGGCGGTGCGCGCCGACCTGCGGCGGCTGGGCGACGCCCGGGCGCGCGTCGAGCGC
>CAYTXK010000129.1:0-6395 GCA_964441645.1 uncultured Acidobacteriota bacterium | reverse complement strand
ACCCCTATCGAAACCCTGCGCGCGCCAAGGAGCGGCGCGACTACATCCTGGAGGCCATGGTCGAAACCGGCGCTCTCACGCGCGAGCGCGCCGAGGCCGCCAAGCGCCAACCATTGGTAGTCGCCGCCGCTGAGCTTGAAGCCGGCCAGGCGCCTTATTTTGTTGACCTGGTGCGCGAGCGGCTGCTGGGCCGCTACTCCGAGGAGGAGCTGGTCTCCAGCAGCTATCGCATCAACACCACTCTCGATGTGCGCTTGCAGGAAGCCGCCGCCCAAGCCGTGAAGGAAGCCCTTGCCGAGGTGGACGCCCGCCTCGCCGAGCGGTACCGCAAGCGCCGCGAAAAACCCCCGGCGGTCCAGGTGGCACTGGTCGCGCTCGACCCGCACAGCGGTGCGGTCAGGGCGCTGGTGGGCGGCCGCGACTACGGCACGAGCCAGTTGAACCGCTCGGTCGCTTTCCGTCAGCCCGGCTCGGGCTTCAAGCCGTTCGTGTTTGCCGCCGCCTTCAGCGAGGCCCTGGAGTTGCCCGATCAACCCATCACCCCTATCACCACCGTTGTCGACGAGCCCACCGTCTTCGAGTTCGAAGGCCAACGGTACCAGCCCTCCAACTACGGCGAAAAGTTTTACGGCACGGTGACCGTCCGCGATGCCCTGATCCATTCTCTCAACGTGGCCACGGTCAAAGTGGCGGAGATGGCCGGCTACGATCGCGTGGCGGCTCTGGCGACCGCTGCTGGCCTCAATCCTCGCCTGCGGGCTACGCCGGCGATTTCTCTGGGGGCCTACGACTCGACGCCGATCGAGATGGCCGGCGCTTACACCATCTTCGCCAATGCCGGTGAGCGGGTTGAGCCTTTCTTCATCTCCAGTGTGCAGGATCCCGACGGAACAGCCCTCTGGCAGCTATCCATCCGGTCGCAGCCGGTGCTCGACCCCCGGGTGGCCTATCTGGTCGTGGACATGATGCAGGACGCCATCAATCGCGGCACCGGCGCCGGTGTGCGTACGCGCGGGTTCACCGCTCCCGCCGCCGGCAAGACCGGAACCTCCCGCGACGGCTGGTTTATCGGCTTTACCTCCAACTTGCTCTGCGTCGTCTGGGTCGGCTTTGACGACGGCCGCGACTTGGGCCTCTCGGGCGCCGTAGCCGCCCTGCCGATTTGGACGGCCTTCATGAAGCGGGCCGTCGCCTTGCCCGCCTATCGCAACGTGGAAGAGTTCGTCATGCCGGACGGCATCGTGCAAGTGCAAATCGACCCCGAAACTCTGGCGGTCGCCACACCGGAATGCCCCGAGGTGAGAACCGAGAAGTTCATGCTCGGCACCGAGCCGCATGAGCTTTGCCCCAAACACAAACCGTCGGGGTTCCGCACCGTGACGCGGACGCTGCTGCGGGCTATCGGCATCGGCCGCGGGGACAATCGAGCTCCGGAGAAGCCGAAGGACCCGGAGCAACCTCCCGCCGCCGACCCTCCGCCACAGGCGGCTTCACCACCTTCCGCGCCTGACGAGAATCCTCAAGCGCAGGCCGACGGCATGCTGGGCAAAGCCGCCATCGAACTCAGCCGCCCGGCCGCCACCCCCCCACCTGTCCGGCCGCGCAAGAAGCCCGCCGCCCGACCGGCGCCTCCGCCATAACTTCCTCCGTCATGAACCGGCTTGCTCTGGGGTTGACCTTCCTGCTGAGCGGGGCTGCGTCGCTTTGCGCCCAGGAGGCTCCGCTTCTCTCCGTGCTGCCGCGGGCCGAGGAGGTGCGCCAGCGGGAATTGCGCGCCGACTTGCAGATGATCCGCAAGAACTACGCCCAGGCCATCGAGCTCTACCAGCAAGCGCTGTGGTTTTCTCCCGAGAATGCCGTCCTCCTGAACAAGATCGGAATCGCCTACCACCAGTCGGCGCAGCTTGCCGAGGCGCAGAAATACTACGAGCGTTCCACCCGCGCCCAGCCCGGCTATGCCCAGGCCTGGAACAATCTGGGAACGGTGCACTATGCGCGCAAGAATTACCGCCGGGCCATCCGCCACTACCAGCGCGCCTTGAAGGAAGACCCCACCCAGGCCGCCGTCCACGGCAACCTGGGCACGGCGTTCTTTGCTCGCCAGCAGTACGCCCGCGCCCTGGAGGAGTTCCACCAGGCCTTGCTCTTGAATCCCGACATCTTCCAGCAGCGGAGCCCCTTTGGTGTTCTGATGCAGGATTATTCGGTGAAGGACCGCGCCCGCTTCCACTTTTTGCTGGCCAAAAGTTTGGCGTCTCTCGGTCACGTGGAGCGAGCTCTCTTCTTCCTGCGGCGCGCGCTCGAAGACGGTTATCCCATCAAAGAGGTGGACGGCGATTCTGCTTTCGACCTGGTGCGCAAAGACCGCCGCTTTCAAGAGCTATTCCAGACTCCCGCGGTTCCGGTCCAACCGTGACCTTGCCTCGCTCCTGCCGGGGTGACCACGGCGTTCTGCTATAATGACCGCCAGAATGGCTTTCCGGAGCCCACGAATCCGCTTTCTCTGTGCTGTCCTCTGGGTTTTTCTGGCCGTGCCCCTACCGGCGGCGGCCGCCCGGCTGCTGGTAGTCCCCTTTGAGGGCGCAACCTCTACGCCCGAGGTCGAATGGCTCGGGGAGAGTTTTGTCGAGGCTCTGAGCGCCGACCTGGCCCCGTATGGGCACAGTGTAGTGACGCGGGAAGAGCGTCTGGCGCTTCTCGCGCGCCAAGGGCTCCCGGTCGCACCTCCTCTCACGCGGGCGAGTTGGATTCGCCTGGGAGAAGAGGCAGGAGCTGATTGGGTGGTTTGGGGAAGTTATGCCGTAGAATCCGGCCAGTTGCGCGTCTCGGCCCGGATGCTCGATCTGCGAAGTTTGCGCGTTTCGCCCTGGACCGAAGAAACCGGTCCGTTGCCGCGCCTGCTGGAGGTTCAGGGCCAGGTGGCCTGGAACGTGGAACGTCGCCTCGACCCGGACCTGGTGCTGCCTCGCGAAACCTTTCTCGAGCGGCTCCCCCGCCTGCCCGCCAGCGCCTTCGAGAGCTATGTCCGCGGTCTGTTGGCCTTGAACCGCGAGCAGCAGCGCCGCTACTTTCTGCAATCCACCCGCCTCGCCCCGGCCTATTCCGCGCCCGCCTTCCGGCTGGCCGAGCTGTACTTCGAGGACGCGAACTATGCCACCGCCGCCGCCCGGTTCAGCCGCGTGGCCAGTGATGATCCTTCCGGCCTAGAGGCTGGCTTCTATGTTTCTCTGTGCCACTTTTATTCGGGCGCCTACGCGCGCGCCCGAGAGGCGCTGGCTCCCGTGGCCGAGCGCCTGCCTGCGCGGGCCCTCTGGAACAATCTGGGTGTGTTCGCCTCCCGGCAAGGGGAAAACGAAGCGGCGGTGCGGTACTTCGAGCGAGCCCTCGAAACCCAGCCCGACAACACCGATGTCCTCTTCAACCTCGGCCTTCATTACAGCCGCTGGCGTCGCTGGCAGGAAGCCGTGCGCGCCTTCACCCGCACTCTGGAGCTGAAACCCGACGACACCCGGGCACACCTGTTCCTCGCGCAGGCGCTGACCCGCCTCGGGCGTAAAGCGGAAGCTGGGCGCGAAAGAGAACGCGCTGGGGCTTTGAAGGGGAGTAGCCCCGACCCTTTGGAGTCCGGCGTGGACCGCCTCGAGCAGCGCTTCAGCCCGGATTGGCACCGGCTGGCCGTCGCTCCCTCGGACCAAATCCCCGCGACCCGGGCACAAGAGGGAAGTGTCGAATGAAAAAGTTTTTCCCTCTCGTCGGTGCTGTGGCTCTGTTGCTCGCGCGTCCAGTCGCGGCCGGAATCGTGGTCGAAATCCGCCTTCACGACGAGATTGTTCATTCAATTACCGCGGAATACCTGGTGGACGGCATCGCGCACGCCGAAACAATCCACGCCGACGCCGTCCTTATCTGGCTGCATACCCCGGGCGGCCTGGAAACCTCCATGCGCGTGATGGTGGACCGCATCACCGCTTCCAAAGTTCCCGTGATTGTTTACGTCGCTCCCACCGGCAGCCGCGCCGCCTCCGCCGGGTTTTTCATCCTGCTGGCGGCGGACGTGGCGGTGATGGCTCCGGGGACGACCACCGGCGCCTCCTCTCCCGTGGCGTATGGCGGCGGCCAGATCGATGAAACCCTCCGGAAGAAAATCACCAATGACGCCGCGGCCTATCTGCGCAGCTTCGCCTCCAAACGCCACCGCAACCCGGAAGTGGCGCAACTGGCCGTCACCGAAGCCAAGTCCTTCACCGACCAGGAAGCCCTGGAAGCGAAACTGATCGACGCCGTCTGCGAGTCGCGCGAGCAAATCTTCGAGCAGTTTCGCGGGCGCGCCCTCGTCCGCTTCGACGGCCGCAGCGAAACCCTGGCGCTGGCCGATGTCCGCGTGGAGCCGTGGGAGATGACGCAGCGGCAGCGCTTCTTGAGCCGCCTGGTGGACCCCAATATCGCTTTCCTGCTGCTGGTCTTCGGCATCCTCGGCCTGTATATCGAATTCAACCATCCCGGCTTCATCATTGCCGGGGTCAGTGGCGGCATCTGCCTGGTGCTGGCGCTGTTTGCGCTCCACTTGCTGCCGGTCAATTACGCTGCGGTCTTGCTGGTCTTTCTTTCCGTCGCACTTTTCATTCTGGAGGCGTTCTACGCCAGCCACGGGGTGCTGGCCGCCGGCGGCATCGTGGCCATGGTTCTGGGCGCGATGATGCTGATTGAGTCGCCGCCCATCCCGGAGTTGCGGGTGCGCTGGCAGCTGGCGCTCTCGGTCGCCGTCCCCTTCGCTGTCATTACTGTCCTGCTTCTGCGGCTGGTTCTGCGTTCGCGCCAATGGAGTTCGGCGGTCGGCCAAGAGTCCCTGCTGGGAGCCCGCGGCGAGGTTCGCCAGGAAATCCCTGAGGGGCGGAAGGGCTTGGTTTTTGTCAGTGGCGAGTTGTGGACGGCCACCGCCGCTCGCCCGCTCGGCATGGGCGAGCGTGTGCGCGTTGTAGGAGTGAACGGTTTGGTTTTACAGGTCGAACCCGTCGAGGGCGCGGCCGCGAGTCTCGCGAGCCCTCAAAAGGAGTAGCCATGGGCATGGGAGTGATTGTCGCGCTGGTCATAGCGGTGGTCTGGGTGCTCAATTGCCTGAAAATCATGAACGAGTGGGAGCGAGGGGTCATTCTGCGTTTGGGCAAGTTGCGCCCCCACCCGCTCGGTCCCGGGTTGGTCTGGATCTGGTGGCCCATCGACCGCCTGCTGCGCCTTTCCTTGCGCATCATCACCCTGGATGTGCCGCCCCAGGACATCATCACCCGCGATAACGTCACCGTGCGCGTCAACGCTGTTTGCTATTTCAAGGTCGTTGACCCCAACCGGGCCGTGGTCACCATTGAAAACTATCTCTATGCCACTTCGCAGCTCGCCCAGCTCGCCCTGCGCGACGTGCTCGGCCAGGTGGAGCTCGACGACCTGCTCGCTCGCCGGGAGAAGGTCAACGCCCGCTTGCAGATAATCCTCGACGAGCAGACCGACCCCTGGGGCATCAAGGTCACCATGGTGCAGGTCAAGGCGGTTGACCTCCCCGAAGAGATGCGGCGCGCCATCGCCAAGCAGGCCGAAGCCGAGCGCGAACGCCGCGCCAAAATCATCCACGCGGAGGGCGAGCAGCAAGCCTCCCAGCGCCTCGCCGACGCCGCCCACACCCTGGCCACCGAGCCCATTTCTATCCAGCTTCGCTACCTGCAGACGCTTACCGAGATTGGCGTCGAGAAAAACACCACCATCGTGTTTCCTGTCCCGGTGGATTTGCTGAAGGGCTTGTTTAAGCCGCCCGAAGGGAAGTAGGAGGAAAGGAGGCGGGATGACCAAAGAGAAGGGCGACCACTCCGACATGGTGCTGGGGCCGCGCCACTTGCTCGGCATTTTCTTTCTGGTGGTTTTGCTGTGCGCGGTTTTCTTCACCCTGGGCTATGTATTGGGGCGGAGCCAGGCTGCTCCCGAGAAAGCTCTCGTCTCACCGCCCAAAGCGCCCGCCACGGGCGCGACGCCGCCTTCCACTGACCTGACCTTCTACAAGCACGTCGAAGGCAAGCCAGCGCCCGCGAATCTCCCCGAACAGCCGAAGAAGCAACCTGCTCCCGCCAGTGCCTCCACCTCCGCCGCCGAGCCGATTTACTTGCAGGTCGCCGCCGTCACCCAGGAGCCGGAAGCCAAGGCGTTGGCGCAGCGCCTTCGCGAGCTCGGCTTCCCCTCCGTGGTCCGCCCTCCGCGCGACGATCGTTTCTTCCGTGTGCAGGTGGGCCCCTTCCAATCCTCCGAGCTGGCCGACGCCGCCCAGCGGCGCTTGGAAGCCCAGGGCTACCGCGATATCGTCCGGCGCTGACCGCCTTGCTGTCGCCTACACGCCATCCGACTCAGTGCGCGTT
>CAYTXK010000128.1:0-6433 GCA_964441645.1 uncultured Acidobacteriota bacterium | reverse complement strand
GAGCCGATGATGCATTTCAACAAGCTGCGCAAAGAGCGCGAAGCCATTCGGCCCATGCTGCGGCCGCAAGACTGAACAGGAACTACCAGTCGGCGCCAAATTGGCTCTTGCCGCGCACCGCTTTGGCGCCTAGACTCCGGCGGTATGAGAAAGTGTCGGCTGTGCGGCCAGGTGCACGACATAACCCGGCGGCAGGCGCTGCGGCTGCAAGCCGCGACCCCGGCCAAGCTGCGGCGGCTGGTCGCCGGACTGACCCCGAAGCAGCTCACCCGGCGCCCCAAGCCGCGCAAGTGGTCCATCCAGGAAATTGCCCTTCACCTGCACGACGCTGAGGTGGCCTTCGCCTTCCGCTGCCGCGTCATCCTCGCCGAGCCCGGAGGCGTTCTGACGGCGTTTGACGGCGATCACTGGGCCAACCGCCTCCACTACCGCCGCCAAAATCTTCGCGCCGCGCTCGAGGTCTTCACTGCCCTGCGCCGAGAGCACCTGGCGATGTTGTCCCGCCTGACGAGCCGTCAGTGGCGACAATGGGCCAAACACACCGAGTTTCCCGGTTACCGGTACAGGCTCGAACCCGTTTTTATTCATCTGGCGGCGCACGACCTCAACCATCTGGAGCAAATCCGCGCTCTGCGCCGCCGCTGGCTGGAGCGATAGTCCTCGCGCTTCCCTGCCCGACTTGGCGTAGAATAGCCGACCGACTTAGCCCCTGGGAATTACTCACGCCTCGAAGGAGGTCACCGTGCCTCGTCTTACGCTTCGCGTCGCGTTGTCGCTGCTGGCGCTGGCTCTCGCCGCTGGGGGGATTAGCCTCGCCGCCCAAACGCCGGAGCCGCCCTATGACGTCGTCATTCTGAACGGCCGGATTGTGGATGGCACCGGCAACTCGTGGTTTTATGGCGACCTGGCCATCCGCGGCGACCGCATCGCCCGCATCGCGCCTGCCGGAATGCTCGCCAGCGCGCCCACCAAAGAGCGCCTGGACGCCCGCGGGCTGGTGGTGGCGCCGGGCTTCATTGATATCCAGAGCCATTCGCGCGACTCCTTCCTGACCGGCGACGGCCGCGTTATCAGCAAGATTACCCAGGGCATCACCACCGAAATCATGGGCGAGGGTTGGACCAACGCCCCCGCCAATGATCGCACGATGGCCATGATCGGCACGGCTGACCCGGAAGAAAAGCGCCTGACCAAAGAGTTCACGGGGCCGCACGGCTTCAACGCCTGGCTCGAAGCCATGCAGCGCCACGGCGCCTCGCCCAACTTCGGCTCCTTCGTCGGCTCGGCCACCATACGCGCTTACGTCAAAGGCATGGCGCAAGGCCCGCCCACGGCGGAGGAGCTCGAGACCATGAGGACGCTGGTGCGCAATGCCATGGAAGACGGCGCCTTCGGTATCGGCTCGGCGCTCATCTATCCCCCCGACAACTTCGTGCGCACCGAGGACCTCGTCGAGCTGGCCAAGGTGATGGCGCCCTACGGCGGCGTTTACATCACCCACATGCGCTCGGAGGCCGACAACTTCCTCGAAGCCATTGACGAAGCTATCCGCATCGGCAAGGAAGGCGGCGTGCCGGTAGAAATCTTCCACCTCAAGGCCGGCGGCCGCCGCAACTGGCACAAAGCCGCGCTGGCCATCGCCCGCATCACCGCCGCCCGCGCCGAAGGCACGGACGTCGCCGCCGATATGTACGCCTACATCGCCGGCGGAACCGGCCTGGCCGCTTGCCTGCCGCCCTGGTCGGCCGCCGACGGCAAGCTGCTCGACAACGTCCGCAGTGCGGAGATGCGCGCCAAAATCAAAGCCGAAGTCCGCCGCCAAACCACCAAATGGGAAAACCTCTGCGAACTGGCCACGCCCGAGGGCGTCATCGTGGCCGGTTTAGAGAAAGAAGCCAACAAAAGCCTGAACGGCAAACGTCTGGCGGAAATCGCCTCCCTGCGCGGCAAAGACTGGCTTGACACCGCCATGGACTTGATCGACGAAGAGGAAGGCCGCGTGGGCATGGCCGTGTTCATGATGACGGAAGAGAACGTCAAGCTGCAGATGCAGCAGCCCTGGATCAAATTCGGCACCGACGCCGGCGGCGCCGACCCTGACAAACCCGAGGGGCTTGTCCATCCCCGCACCTACGGCAACTATCCGCGCATTCTCGGCAAATACGTGCGCGAGGAGCGGGTGATGACGCTCGAAGAGGCGGTTCGCAAGGCGAGCTCGGCCGTCGCCAACCGCCTCTCCATCCGCGACCGCGGCCTGCTGCGCGAGGGCATGTACGCCGACGTCGTGGTCTTTGACGCCGACACCATCGCCGACCGCGCCACCTTCGACAACCCTCACCAGCTTTCCGTTGGTGTTTACCACGTCTTCGTCAACGGTGTGGCCGTCGTGCGCGACGCCAAGCACACCGGCGCGCTCCCCGGGCGCCTGGTGCGCGGCCCCGGCTACAAACTGACAACGAAGTAGACAGCTTGCGCGGTGGGGAAGATGAAGCTCCGTTATGGCTTGGAAGCCATTGGCCTGCTGGTCTTGTTTGGCACACCGGGACTGGCTGTCTGCCCGCAGCCTCACCCTCGAGTGTGCGCCGAGTTCTTCAAGAGCAGTCCCGTTTTTGTGGGCACAGTTGTTAGTAAACGCACCGTGCCATACGAAGGGGATTTCCTGGACGGATGGATATACCGCCTTCGAGTTCACAGATTATTTCGTGGTCCTACGGGAAACTTTGTCGAGGTGTTTACAGAAAACAGCAGTGCCCGATTTCCACTAGACGTCGGCCAGCGATATTTACTGTTTGCAGAAAGATACGGGGGCCGATTTGTGATCGACAGCTGTGGCAATTCGGGATTGCTCTCGCAAGCGGGAGAGACAATCCGCCAAATTGAAGAACTTGAGAAAGCGACAGCGGGCGGCGAGATTGCGGGGCGCATCCTTGCGGGTTACGGGGAGGGTTACCTTGAGCGACCTATAGAGGGAGTCCGCGTAACCGCGCGTGGGGAGCAGAAGACGTACGCCACGGTAACCGACCGCGAAGGACGATTCCGCATTGTTGTCCCACCAGGAAAGTACACCGTCCAGACCGAATCATCCCATTGGACCGTATCTCCATTCGACCTCAGCTATGACGACCCGAGCAAGATTGTCATCCACAACGGTGGTTGCGCCGATCTGCTCTTTCTTGCGGACCCACGATAGCAGCCACAGCAGTATGCCCTTTCCGTGTGCCTTGAGCATGTAAGCCGCCAAGGAGATCCCAGCCAGAGCTACTGGGGTTAGGGGAGGCGGCGGACGGCGGAGCGGCCCTGAGTTTCGGCCAGCATCTCGACGGCCGTTTGCCGCGTGACCGGGTCGCGCCAGCGGGGTGCCAGCTCACAGAGCGGTTTCAGCACGAAGCGGCGCTCGGCGCGCCGCGGATGAGGAAGGGTCAGCCCGGGCCGGCGCAGCATCCGTTTGCCGTAATAGATGATGTCAATGTCAACGGGGCGGTCCGCCGGTCGGCGTCCGCGCGAGGCCCGGCGACCTAGTCGCCGCTCGATCCGCTTCACGAGGCGCAGCAACGCCAGGGGCCCGAGCCGGGTCCGAATCTCCACGACGCAGTTCAAGAACAGTTTCTTTGAGCGCATCCCCACCGGCTCGGTCTCATAGAGCGACGAGCGCCGCCGGACGCGCACGCCTGCTTCATTGAGCAAGCCCAGCGCCTGCTGGATCTGTGCGGCGCGCTCGCCCAGATTCGCCCCCAGCGAGAGGTAAACCGTCGTCAAATGCCCCTTCACGGTGAACCTGTCTTAGAAGAAAAACAAAGGGCACGGCCGAGGCCGTGCCCGCTGGCGAAAGTGGGCGCAGCAGCGCCCGTTCTCGTCCAATCCTTCGGCTATTTCTTCTCTTTGGCGTGCTCGGCCATCATCGCTTCGTAGCGCGTCCACTGCTCGGCGGTGAGAATGGCCTTGAGCTTGGCCGTGCGCTCTTCCTTGACCTTCTTCTTCTCGGCGGTCACGTCCTCGCCCTTGTCAGCGCGGGCGTGCAGTGCCTCCAGCCGCGGCTGGAATTCCTCAAAGGCCGCACGCACCTGCTGGGTTTGAGCATCGGTGAGAGTGAGCTTCTCTTGCAGCTTGGCGGCGTGCTCAGCCGGCGTCATCTGCTTCATCTGGCTCTTCTGCCCGCCGCCGGCCCAAGCCAGACCGACCACGACCACCAGAGCCATCGCTAGGAATAGGATACGCTTGTGCATTACTCCCTCCTGAAAGGTTGAATTCCACCCACGTCATTATGACGCATTTCCGGGGAAAAAGTAACCTGAATTTTCTCGCCGACCTAACTTCCGAACAGGGGCGCCGAGGCAGGGCCGGGACCCGGGGTGCGGCCCAGGTGTTTGTAGGCGAGCTCGGTGGCCACGCGGCCGCGGGGCGTGCGGTTGAGAAACCCCATTTGCAGCAAGAAGGGCTCGTAGACTTCCTCGATGGCGTCGGCCTCCTCGCTGATGGAAGCGGCGAGCGTGCCCAGCCCCACCGGCCCGCCGCTGTATTTGTCAATGATGGTGAGCAGCAGCTTGCGGTCGAGCTCGTCGAGTCCGTATTCATCGACGTCGAGCCGGGCGAGCGCATCCTGGGCCACGGTGCGGTTGATTTTTCCCTCCGCGCGCACCTGGGCGAAGTCGCGCACGCGCCGCAGCAAGCGGTTACCGACCCGCGGCGTCCCCCGCGAGCGCCGGGCGATTTCTTCCGCGCCGACTTCGTCAATCTCGATGCCCAGGATTTTCGCCGAGCGCTTGACGATGGTCTGCAAGTCCCCAGCCGGATAGAAGTCCAGCCGATGGACGATCCCGAAGCGCGACAGCAGCGGCTTCGTCACCAGGCCCGTGCGCGTGGTCGCTCCCACCAGGGTGAATTTCTCCAGGCGATAAACCTGCGTGCGCGCCCCCGGGCCTTTGCCCACAATCATGTCAATCTTGTAGTCCTCGAGCGCCGGGTAGAGGATTTCTTCCACGGCGGGCTGCAGGCGGTGCAGCTCGTCAATAAAGAGCACCTGGCGCGGCTCGAGGATGGAGAGGATGGTGGAGAGGTCGAGCGGGCGCTCCAGCACCGGCCCGGCGGTAGTTTCGATGCGCACCCCGAGCTCGTTGGCCAGGATGGCGGCGAGGGTGGTCTTCCCCAGGCCGGGCGGGCCGCTCAGCAGCACATGGTCGAGCGCGTCGCCGCGTCCCTTGGCGGCTTCAATGGCAATGGAAAGATTGTCTTTGATTTTCTCCTGCCCGATAAACTCGCTCAGCAGGCGCGGGCGGACCGTCAACTCGAACTGGCGGTCTTCATCGAGAGGCGCACCGGAGAGAATCCCGCCCGGGTGGGTGCCCGGCTCGCCTTCCGCCGGCCTCAGTGCCTCTTTTCTCTTAGCCACTGCAGCGCCCCCTTCATCAGCGCCTCAAAATTCAGGTCCCTCGCTTTGGCTCGGGACGAGCTCGCAGCGAGCTGCTCGCTCGATTGTAGCACCTCGCGCACAGCGCGGGCGGCGAGCTTGGGCTCGCAGCCCATGTTCTCGAGGGCCGAGACCGCTTCTTCAGCCGCCTCGCTCATGGCGGGAACCGCCGGTTCCGGCTCGGCTTCGCGCGCGGGGCCGAAGCGGTCGCGTAGCTCCTGCACGATGCGCTCGGCGGTCTTGGGCCCGATGCCGGGGACTACGAGCGCCAGCGGGTTCGAGCGGCGCACGGCGTTGGCAATGTCTTGCGGAGTAAGCCCGGACAGCGCCGTCAAAGCGATTTTCGGGCCCACGCTCTTGACGGTGAGCAATTCGAGAAAGGTGTTGCGCTCGGCGGCGGTCTTGAAGCCGTAGAGCGTGATGGCGTCCTCGCGCACATGGGTGTGGACGACGAGGCTCAGCGATTGCCCTTCGCGGGGAAGCTGCGAAGTCGAATAGGGCACACGCAACTCGTAGCCCACGCCGCCCACTTCGAGGACTATCTGGTAGGGTTTCTTAGAGAAGAGCGTGCCGCGCAGGTGCCCGATCATCCGCGCGCATTATGGGACAGGCCCCTGCGGGTGTCAACGCAGGAGGATGTTGTTGCTCCCCTGCGGTCAGTGGCGTAGAATCCCACCAAATCATTACCCTCCGCTGGAGGCCAGCCATGCCAGCAGCAGATTTGATAGTCCATCCTGACCAGGCGGCGCGCCAGGTGTCGCATGAGGGCATCAACGTCCGCGAAGATTCGCTCTACACCAACCACAAGGGCAAAGAGAAAAAGGGAATCCGCAAGCGGGCGGACCAAGCCCTCGAACGCCTGAAAGATGCACTCGCGAAGGTGCTCGAGCCCGACGAGGCCGTGCTCTACCTTGCCCGCGCGCAAGCGCCAGCCAGCCTGCCCGACCAATTCGGCCTCGGCTGGTATGTGTACCCCGTGACCGCTGCCGTCCTGGTGGTGACCAACCGCCGGTTGCTGGACTTCCGTCT
>CAYTXK010000127.1:0-6549 GCA_964441645.1 uncultured Acidobacteriota bacterium | reverse complement strand
TCATGAAGACGTCCAGGTTGAGCCCCGGGGCGGTGTCATCGCGGGCAAATACGACGTAGATGTTGCCGCTCGAATCAATGGCCATCTGCGGGGCCGGGGTCATGGACCGGCCGCCGTTGCAGCCGAGGTCCACGGAGAAGCCGATATTAGTCGTGGCCACGGAGACGTCCGTCCCCCAGCTTGAGCCTCCGTTCGAGGACTTGTCGATAAAGATCCTTTGCTGGGCGTAGTCGTGCCAGAGCACATAAACCGTCCCGTCGGGGGCCACCGCCGGGAAGGCGTAAATGACGCGCTCGAATTTGGAAGCGCCGTCGTTGATCTTCTTGGGTGCCGTCCAGGTCTGCCCCTGGTTGGACGAGGAGGACACGTACAGAATCTGGTTGTTGCCTTTGTTGCGGTCCCAGGCCACGTAGAGCCGATCCTGGAAAGCGCTGGAGGCGCTGGTATCGGCGGCAATCCAGAACTTGTCTTCAAACTGCCCGCCGCCGAGGTTGAGCACCACCGGGTTGGTCTTGGTCCAGGTGGCGCCGCCGTCGGCCGAGCTGACCACGACGATGCCGTTCGGCCCGCTGGACACGCCGTCAAACACGCCGTAGGCCACGAAGTAGCGCCCGGCGCTGTCCACCGTGGCCGAGGGATCGAAGCCCAGCGCGAAGTTGCGCCCGCCCCAGTTGCGGCTCAACTTGAACCGCTGCCACGTCGTGCCGTTCGAAGAGACCGTGGCCGAGAGCCCGCAGTCGCCGAAGCTGCCCGGTGCCGCGCTCGAGCTGCACGCCCCCGGATAGATGTCGTTTTCGCTGCCGACCAGGTTGCCGCGCGTGGGGTCGGCCGCCAGCATGGGCTCGCCCTGATAGGAGTCATTAGCGCAGGTGGCATCAAAGTTGTTAGCCGAGTTGGCGAAGCAGTTGGCCGTCATGGCCACCGCACCGTTCGCCCCGAAGTCAGTGCCGCCGCCCCCGCCCGGACGTCCGCCGCCTCCCGGTGGGCGCTCGCCGGCCGAGTTGATATTCCGGCGCGCGATGGGCGGGACGTAAATTACGTGGCCATTATCGAGCGTCACCGCCCGCATCCGGTCATGCATGGGAACCGTGGTGAACTGCGGCGCGCCGGTCTCTTCCGGCTGCTGCGCCAGCAAAGTGACCAGAGCCCCCGCCACGCCGAGAACGGCAACCAGACCGAACACACCCAGACCGAACACACCCAGACGAACCTGTCGCTTCATTTGAACTCCTTGAAGATAAGGGAGAATCAGTTCCGACAAACCCCCACTCCCGTTTCAGACTCTTCAATGATAGAGAAGAAACGCGAACCTGACAAGAGTACTTTGGTACTATTTTGCTCCTGACCTCCGGCCAGAATCCCAAACGCAACCCCTTGTGGAAAAAGCACTTGTCCGTCTACTGGGTCGTCGCCGAGACCATATTGGAATAGGTGGAATTGCCTCCGGCATTGAAAGCCCGCACACGGTAGCGGTAGGCGGTGGCAGAGGCGAGGCCGGTGTTGGAATAACCGGTGGAATTGGGGCCGATTTGAGCGACTTGAGCGAAGTTTTGGCAGGTGGCGCCCAGGCAGCGCTCAATCTTGAAGCCGTCTTCGTTGTTGGAGTTATCCGCCCAGGTGAGGTTAATCTGGCTCGAGGAAACGGCGGTGGCGGCCAGGCTGCTCGGGGCAACGGGGATGCTGGGTTTGGTGGTGGCTTCGGCGGTGTTGGAATAGGTCGAGTTGCCGACGGCGTTATAGGCGCGCACCCGATAGGCATAGGTGGTGGCCGCGGCCAGGCCGGTGCTGTTGTACACGGTGGCGTTGGCGGCCAGCTGGGCGATTTGCGCGAAGTTGGTGCAGCCGGTCCCCAGGCAGCGCTCGATGCGGAAGCCGTCCTCGGTGGTGGCGTTATCCGTCCATTTCAAGTTGATCTGGCTCGAAGAAGCCGTGGTGGCCGTGAGGGCACTCGGGGCGGCGGGCGGCTCGCTGAGCGCGAAGGTGGTGGCTTCGGCGGTGTTGGTGTAAGCCGAGTAGCCGTCTGCATTCGAGGCGCGCACGCGGTAGCTGTAGGTGGTATTGGGGGCGCGGCCGGTGTCGCTGTAGCTGGTGTTGTTGACGCCGCGGCTAGTGACAAAAACGAAGTTGGCGGGGTTGGCGTCGCAGAAGGCCGCCGTGCCGGGGCAGCGCTCGATGTTGAAGCCAGCCTCGTTGGTGGAGTTGTCCTGCCAGGTGAGGTTGATCTGCGTGGCCGAGGCGGTCGTGGCGGCCAGGTTGCTCGGGGCCGCCGGTATATTGCTCCGGGTGGTTGCCTGGGCGGTATTGGAGTACGCCGAGTTGTCGACGGCGTTATAAGCGCGCACGCGATAGGTGTAGGGGGTCGCCGAGGCCAAGCCGGTGTTGTTGTAGCTGGTGGCGTTGGCGGCGAGCTGGGCGATTTGCGCGAAGTTGGTGCAGCCGGCGCCGGTGCAGCGCTCAATACGGAAGCCGTCCTCGGTGGTGGAATTGTCCGTCCAGCTCAGGTTGATCTGACTGGAGGAGGGGGCTGTAGCCACGAGATTACTCGGGGCGGCGGGCGGATCGGTGAGCGGGAAGGTGGTGGCTTCGGCGGTGTTGGTGTAAGCCGAATAGCCATCAGCGTTGGAAGCGCGCACGCGGTAGCTGTAGGTGGTATTGGGGGCGCGGCCGGTGTCGCTGTAGCTGGTGTTGTTGACGCCGCGGCTGGTGACGTAGGCAAAGCTCGCGGGGTTGGCGTCGCAGAAGGCCGCCGTGCCGGGGCAGCGCTCGATATTGAAGCCGGACTCCGTGGTGGAGTTGTCCTGCCAGGTGAGGTTGACCTGGGTCGAGGAAACCGCCGTGGCCGTGAGGTTGCTCGGGGCGACCGGCGGGTGGGGCGCCGACGGGGTAATGGTCTCGTCGGTATTGGAATAGGGTGAATTGCCCGACACGTTGAACGCCCGCACGCGGTAGCTATAGGGAGTGCTGCTCAGCAGGCCGGTGTCGCTGTAACTGGTCACGTTTGGTCCCAGCTCGGCAATCTGCGCAAAGTTGGCAGGGTAAGTGTCGCAGACGGACGCCGAGCCTTTGCAGCGCTCGAGGCGGAAGCCTTGTTCGTTGGCGGAGTTGTCCGACCAGACGAGATTAATCTGGCTGGCCGAAATGGCCGCGCCCGCGAGGTTCGAGGGGGCAGCCGGAGGGGGCTCGGTGACGCTCGAGGTGGTGGCGGCAGAGTTGTCGGCGGGGTCGTCGTCGCCGCTCAGAGCGGCCGAAGCGGTCAGGGTGTGGAGGCCAAACGTCGCTCCGGTGGTGTTCCAGGTAAAGTTCAGCGTGGTTGAGCTGCCGGAAGTCAGGGTAATGGTTTGCGCGCCGCTCAGTGTGCCGGCGGTTCCGCCGGCAGGCGGCGTGTCGGCCACCGACACCGCAAGCGTTTCATCAAAGGTGCCTTGATTGGCTATCGTGACCGCGACGTTGGCGGTATTGCCTTGCATGACGGAAGCGGGAGCCGTAACCGCAGTAATCGCTACGTCGTGAGTCGGGTCAATCACCGTAGCGGTGGCGGATTGGGAATTGTCGGCCGTGTCGCTCTCACCGGGGACGGTGGAGGCGGCGGCGGTGAGCAGGTGGCTGCCGTTGATGGTGGGAGTCCAACTAAAAGTCAGCGTGGTTGAAGTTCCGGCGGCCAGGGTGATGCTCTGCGGGGCGCTGACGGTGGCCGCTAGAGAATCGCTGAGGCTGGCGGTGAAGGTCTCTTCTTGTGTGCCCTGGTTGGCCACGCCCACCGCTACGCTTTCGGCGCTGTTGCGCGCCACAGGCGAGCGCACGCTGAGCGAGGTAACGGCCACGTCATCACTCACCGGCGGCGGGCCGGCGTTAATGACGTTGTCAGCGCGCACCAGCGGCTCGGCGATTGCATCGGGGTCGCCCGGCCATACCTCCTGGCACCCGGCCGTGCCGGCAAAGACGCTGCCCGCGCCTTCGTGACACTCGCCAGTTTGAATCAAAGCGGTTTGCACGGCCCCGGGAGCGGGCGCGCCCAGGCCGCGAGCGATTTGGTCGCGGATGAAAAGGGCGGCCACGCCGGCGGCGTGTGGCGAGGCAAAGCTGGTCCCGCTACCGCTGCTGGTGCCGCCGGTGCGGGCGAGAGAAGTTTCCTCGACGCCGGGGGCGGTGACGTCAACGTCGCCGCCAAAGTTGGCGAAGGAGGCGTAGGAATCGTCCTCGGCTTCTTCGAGGCAGAAGGGCTCCCAGGGCAGGACGCACAGGGGTGGGCCGAACCCGCCCGGGCCGCCGTCCGAATCGACCATAGCGGAGACGGTAATGACCTCATCGAACGACGCCGGGACGGTGGTGCGGGCGTTCTGGCCATCGTTGCCGGAGGACACCACCACAGTGGTGCCGGAATTGACTAGGGCCCGCACGGCGTCGTGGAAGGCGGAGATGGTGGCGTCGGTGGAGTTATCCGTGCAAGTGCTGCAAGTCGCCCCCAGGCTCATGTTGACCACGTCCACCCGGGTTCCGGATTGGTTCAACCCCGTCAGGTAGTCCATCGCTGCCGTGAGATCGCTAAACGAACCCTCGCCGCTGCTGCTGAGAACTTTGACGGCGATCAGGGTGATTTGCGGTCCGACGCCGATGACGTCGAGGCTGTTGTCGACCGCCGCCACGATGCCGCCCACGAAGGTGCCGTGGTTGTAGTCGTCGGCGCCGCCGGGCGAACAACTGCCGCCGCCGTTGACGCAGGTGACGCTGAGCGAGGTGTCAATGTTGGCCGCCAGGTCGGCATGACTGAAGGCCAGGCCGGTATCCACAATCGCCACCCGCACCCCGACGCCCGTATTCGGGCCCACGCCGGGCTCGGCGTTGATGCGGTTGACTCCTTTGGGGACCATCTGCGCGAAGGCGCCCAGGGTGCGGTCATTGCCAATGGTGCGCACGCGCGAGTCGCGGCGCAAGTTGCCGAGCAGCCTTTCCTGTCCCTGCCCGCTCACTTCGATGGCCATGCCGCGCACGGCGTGGCGGTAGACCTGCCGGAGGCGGAATTTATGTTTGCGGCTGAGCTCCTGGGCTACCGAATCGGGCGAGCCCACGCTTTTCTGGAAAATGACCACATAGCGCCCGGGGATGATTTCCCCGGTGGTTTGGGCGGCGCCTCCGGCGGGCACCGCCAGTAGAACTAAAGCGACCCAGCCAACTGCCCCAAGCAGACTTTTCATACGCTCCCCTGAATGGCGAATCGAGCCATGGCGCGACGCAAATAAACTGTTCGAATGGTGCCTCAACCCTAAGGCCGGCAGGCTCGAAAAACAAGAGTACTTTGGTACTAGCAGGTAGGCTGTGGGTACTCCGGCCGTTGGGCCAGGTCTTTCTAGCCCTGGCTGCCTTGGCGGAAGAATCCGGCAATCCGCTCGGCCTGGGGGCGGGGGACGGCGGTGGCCAGCTCGTCTTCCTTCAGGCTGCGGATGCGCTCCAGGCTGCCGAAGGCCGCCAGCAGCTTCTTGGCGGTGCGGGCCCCGACGCCGGGAATCTGCTCCAGCTCGGAGTGCAGGTCGCGCCGGGCGCGCCGCTGGCGGTGGAAGGTGACGGCGAAGCGGTGGGTTTCGTCGCGGATCTGCTGCACCAGGTGCAGCACGGGAGAGTGGCGCTCCAGCGCCACCGGCTCCTCCTCCTGACCCAGGACGTAGATGATTTCTTCTTTCTTGGCGAGGGCGGCCAGCGGCTGGTTGATGATCCCCTGCGCCTCGAGCGCCTTGGCGGCAGCATGCAATTGTCCCAGGCCGCCGTCCACCAGAATCAGGTCGGGCAGCGGCTTCTTTTCCTCCTGCAAGCGCCGGTAGCGGCGCCCGACCGCTTCCTCGATGGCGGCAAAGTCGTCGCCCGGGAGGGCGGTGCGGATGATGAACTTGCGGTAGTCGGACTTCTTCATGCGCCCGTTCTCCCACACCACCAGCGAGGCCACGGTTTCGGCCCCTTGCAAGTGGGAGACGTCGAAGCCTTCGATGCGCCGCGGCGGCCGCTGGAGCCCCAGGGCGCTTTCCAGCGCCTCCGCAATGGCGGCGGATGTCGGCTTAAGCACACGGAAGCGCTGGGTGAAACTATGGGCGGCGTTTTTGCCCACCAGTTCCAACAGGGCGCGCTTGCCGCCGCGCTGGGGGACAAGAATCTCGACGCGCTTGCCCTTGCGTTCGCTGAGAATTTCTTCCAGCAGCGCCCGGTCTTCGAAATCCACCGGCAGGTGGACGAAATGGGGGATGTACTGGGAGTCGAGATAATTTTGTTTCAGCAGCGCCCCCAGAAATTCGCCCGGCTCGAACTCTTCGCGGTCTTCCCAGAAGAACTCGCGGCGGTCTACCACGCGCCCGCCGCGCACGTGGAAGACATTGACGGCGAGTTGGGGCGCTTGGTAGTGGTAAGCGACGATGTCGGTGTCGTCGCCGGAGACGGCCGCCAGCTTTTGCTTCTCCTGCACTTCGCGCACGGTGCGCAGGAGGTCGCGGTAGACGGCGGCCTCCTCGAAGCGTTCGGTTTCAGCCGCCTCCTGCATGCGGGTCTCGAGGCTTTCGAGCAAAGCCC
>CAYTXK010000126.1:0-6560 GCA_964441645.1 uncultured Acidobacteriota bacterium | reverse complement strand
CGCGTCGTAGCTCAGCCGATAGCCCCTCAGCCGCCCGGGACTCTCGCTATAGGTTGTTAGGTCGCGAAAGTAGTTCGCCAGGCGCGCCAGCTCCCACAGACGCCTGCTGGTGTTTTCGGGGAGGTCAAGCCGCTGGGGATTGGAGGGATCTCCGTAGCGGCGGCTTTCCTCGGTGGCGCTGCCGCCATCCACCAAGACCATCTTGTAATACCATCCTGTTTCACCGTCTCCATACTCCAGCTGCAGCCGGCCGGGCCCACCGCGCATGCGACGCAACAGGTCCTGGGCCAGGCTCTTGACCAAGCCCATGGCGCGCGTGTCGTTGGCAATCTTCTCCAGCAGGCCCACAAACTGCTCAGGGTCGACCAACTGGCCGGCGTTGAATTCGCGCTCGAACGTGCGCAGAGTCTCCGGCAACCCCAGCCGATCAAAAACCACCTGGTGCTCGAGCTGCCGCGCCAGGAAGCGGCCGCGAGCAATGCGCTCGAACCAATTCTGCAACTCGAAGGCGGTCGAGTTCTTGGTGTGGTTGTAGCGTGCCTCGGCGCGCGTCTTGCCCTTTTCGTACGAGAAAGTTTTGTCGCCCATATGGGCCACGCGCTGGCCGCTGTCAAGCTCGAGATTCTGGAAATAACCGAGTTCCGCCGCCAGTCCGAACAGCCGACCGGCCGTCCCCGGCGAAAGCCGAAAGGACTCCGGCGCCTCCGGCTGGTCGGCAGAACCATCCTGGTAAGTGGCCTGGCCGTTTTCCTCAATCGACACCCGCGTGTATTCAGGCAGACTGCCTTTGAAAACCTTCACGTAGGTCAGCCGCGCAGGCGGCTCTTCCCCGGGTAGGCTTCCGAGCGGCAGGAAAAACACAACAACGAAGAATAGGCCCAGCAAGAGAAGATATCGTTCGCGCCTCATCTCAACTGCTCGCCCTCGCTTTCAGGAGGCGCTGGGCGGTCTCAGCACGCCAGTGACAAAGGGCCACCGCCAAAGCATCGGCGGCGTCCTCGGGCTGCGGCGGGCTCGCCAGCCCCAGTTCTCTCTGCACCATCCACTGCACCTGGTGCTTCTCGGCCCGCCCATAGCCGACCACGCTCTTCTTCACCGTCAGCGCGGAATACTCAACCACGCGCACGCCGGCCCGCGAGGCCGCCAAGAGAACGGCGCCGCGCACCTGGCTCAACTGCATGGCCGTCTTGACGTTGTGGGCTAGGAAAATTTGCTCGACGGCAATGGCGTCCGGGTGAAATTCCTGCACCAAGCGTTCCAGCTCTCGATGTATGTGCGCCAGGCGGTCGGGAAACGCCTGGGAGCGCGGCGGACGAATGGCTCCATAGTGGAGCAGCCGGCAGGTGCGGCCGTGGGTTTCGACCACGCCAATGCCGGTGGAGGCGCTTCCGCAATCAACCCCGAGCACACGCAACCCGGGAGGAATTCGCTCCGGCTTACTCGCCGCCAGAGGTGGCCAGCGCGGCTTCGATTTCCTTTTCCGCAATGTCGAAATTGGCGTAGACGTGCTGCACGTCGTCGTGCTCTTCGAAGGCTTCGAGAAGCCGCAGCACATGCTGGGCCGCGCCGCCTTCGACCGGCACCGTATTCTGCGGCAACATCGTGACTTCGGCCGCCGTAGGCTTAAGGCCGGCCGCGCCCAACGCTGCCTTCAGAGAGTCGAGCCGTTCCGCAGGGCCGATGATCTCCCAGTTGCTGCCGTCTTCGCGCAAGTCCTCGGCGCCCGCCTCGAGCGCGACACTGAGCAGCCGGTCTTCCTCCGCCTGTTCGCGCGGCAGCGTCAGATAGGCCTTCTTGTGGAACATCCACGCCACGCAACCACTTTCTCCCAGGTTACCGCCCCAGCGGGAGAAAAGGTGTCGCAGCTCATTCACAGTGCGGGTGCGATTATCGGTCGTCGTCTCCACCAATACTGCGACGCCGCCCGGCGCGTAGCCTTCAAAGGTCACGTCTTCCAGCACCATACCGGGAATCTGTCCTGTGCCGCGCTGAATGGCGCGCTCGATGTTGTCGTTGGGCATGTTTTCCGCTTTGGCCGCGGCGATGGCGGAGCGCAGGCGCGGGTTACTCGTCACATCCCCGCCCCCCAGCCGCGCTGCAATGGCGATTTCTTTGATCAGGCGGGAGAAGGCGCGACCCCGGCGAGCATCTGTCGCCGCTTTCTTGTGCTTGATCGTCGCCCACTTGGAATGGCCTGACATGACCGCCCTTCTGCCTGTGAGCCTTACTCTAACACAGCGCCGGAAGGCCTGCCAAGCGGCCCTCAGGAGCCGACGAAGCGTGCGTACAGGCTGCGAGCCAGAGCCGGGTCGGTGGTGCCGCGCACGATGGCGCGCCCGTCGGCGAAGAGCGTCAGTTCATAGTCTTGCACCCGCAGCCGCAATAGATAGGGGTTGTTGCGCACTTCCCCGTGCGCCGCCAGCCGCTGGCGAAGCAGATCGAGATCGAGCCGGCGTCCGCTCTCGTGGATCTGCACTGAGTTGCGCCCGCAGAGAGTAATCTGCGGACGCCCCGTCCCCGCCAGATGAACAAACTCCCGCGCCCCGCAAGTACGGCAATCCGGGCGCGGCCGCGGCACCGGCGAAGCCTGATACTCGTTTTGCCAGAGGTCGCCGCGCACCAGGCGGGCCGACTCCACCGACCAGTGATCCACGATGAGCTGAAACGCCTGGGCCACCTGCAGAGCCGCCACCCAGTTCGCCGCCGGGCTGATTACTCCCACACTGTCGCAGGTTTCCTCCGCGCCCTTCTCGCGCGAGCTCTCGAGCCAGCAGGTCAGGCAGGCGGTGGCGCCGGGGACAATCGGCATGGAGACGCCGTAGCTTCCCACCACTGCACCATAGATCCAGGGATGCCCGTGCTTCACCGCCACGTCGTTAAGCAACTGGCGTGTCTCGAAATTGTCCGTGCCATCCAGGAACAACTGGCAGTCGGCCAGCAGTTCTTCGGCGTTCTCCGGCACCAGATCTGCCACCACCCCTTCCACGGTCACGGAAGAGTTGATCTGCCGTAGTTTGCGCTCGGCGGCCACTGCCTTGGGCAAGGCCTCGCGGGCATCGGCTTCATCGAAAAGCATCTGTCGCTGCAAATTGCTTTCCTCGACGAAGTCGCGGTCAATAAGGCGAACAAAACCGACGCCGCCGCGCACCAGGGCGTTGGCCTGCGCCGAGCCCAGGGCGCCGCACCCGACCACGGCCACTCGCGCCGCCCCCAGACGCCGCTGCCCTTCTTCGCCGATACCGGCAAAGAGCAACTGCGGCGTGTACTTGCTGAATTCCTCAGGGATTCGCATCAAGCTTCCATTATAGCGGTCCGCGAAGTCCCTCGCCCGTCCCTTCACGTTATTAGCTGTTATAATGCGAAAAAGGCCATGGGCGAGCAGGATTACTCCGCCCTGCGGGCGTGGATGGTGCAATCGCAGTTGCGCGCCCGCGACATCACCGACCCGCGCGTGCTGGAAGCTTTTCTCGCCGTCCCCCGCGAGGCCTTTGTTCCTCCCGAGCACGTCAACCAAGCGTACGAGGATTGCCCCTTGCCCATTGGCGAGGGACAAACCATCTCGCAGCCCTACATGGTCGCCGCCATGACACAGGCCTTGCAATTGACCGGCGAAGAAACCGTGCTCGAGATCGGCACCGGTTCGGGTTATCAGGCCGCCATCCTGGCGCGCTTGGCGCGACACCTCTACACCATTGAAAAATACGATTCCTTGTCCTCGCAAGCCCGCCAGCGGCTCAAGCAGCTCGGCTACACCAACATCACTTGCGTCGTAGGAGACGGCAGCCAGGGATATCCCGAAGCAGCGCCGTTCGATGCCATCCTGGTAACGGCGGGCGCTCCTCGCATCCCGGCGGCGCTGACCGACCAGTTGGCGGAAGGCGGCCGGCTGGTTATCCCCGTGGGCGACATTCAGTCGCAGGAGCTGATTCTGATCGAAAAAAAGGAAGGCGAGCTTTCCCAACAGACCATCAACTACTGCCGCTTCGTGCCCCTTACCGGCAAGTACGGCTGGGGCGGAAGCTGGGTCAACTGAAGCTCAGCGGCCTCGGGCCATTTCCAGCGCTTTTTCACACACGGCGCGCACGTGCGGGCTGAGGCCGTAGACATCGAACTCCTCCGGGCGCGCCCAGGCCACGCCGACCACGTCGGAACCAGCTTGGAGCGCGCCGCCCACCGCTTCGCACAGATAGTCCAGCAGCACATAGTGGTAGCGCGGGCGGCCGCTGCCATCCCGGATGATGCGCTCAAAAGCCTCCACGAGGTCAACGACCCGCACCTGCAGCCCGGTTTCTTCGCGCAACTCGCGTTCTACCGCGTCCTGTAGGGTTTCTCCCACCTCGACCGCTCCTCCCGGCAGCGACCACTGCCCTTTGAGCGGCTCGGTACCCCGCTTGACCAGCAAGACCGAGCCCTCGCGGACCACCACGCCGCCCACGCCCACCACCGGCCGCTCGGGATACTCTCGCCCCTCTCTCATGTTCATCCTCTCCACTCCTAGCAGAACCGCTGCCCGCGACCAGCGGGCGCGAAGAACGAGGAGCGTGTCAACCCGGCCCTTGGGAGCCGCATCTATTCCTTCGGGCCAATGAAAAATACCCTAGACATCGGGAAAAAACCGGATGCACTATAATACGGCAGGCGCCGGGAAAAGCGCTTCAGGGAGGTAGGCCCCGTGGCGAGCTGTCCCCAATGCGGCTCGGTGATCGACCTCGATGTGGAAGAGGTGGAAGAAGGTGAAATCCTCTCCTGTCCGGAGTGCGCCGTCGAGCTAGAAGTCGTCAACACTCACCCCCTCGAACTCGACGTGATTGAAGAAGAGGACGAGGAAGAGGCGGAGGGGGACGCCAAGGAGGCTGTTGAGGAAGACGATGAGGAAGAGGAAGAAAACGGCTATCACTAGGCGCCCACTGCCTCCGCTCAAGCTGTCCGTGCCACTTTCCCTTCTCGTATGAGAGATGCCCAAGCAACCCTCGCCCTAGGCTGCCTGACGTTGCTCCTCGGCTTTCTCCTCCCGGGGGCAGGCCCCTCGCTGGCGGCGAAAGAAAAAAGCCACCAGAAACCCTACGCGCTGCTGGCGGGGAGCGTCTTCACGGTCGAAGGTTTTGCCCTGCCCGGCGTAGCGGTAAGCGTCAAGCGGAAGACCGACGCCAAAGCGAAATGGCGCGCCGTGAGCGACGCGCGGGGGGAATTTGCCCTGCGCCTCCCCGCCGAAAGCGCCAGCTACGAAGTGACCACCAAGAGCGAAGAGTACGAAAACCAGACCAAGGCAGTCGAAGTGGCGGGCCGAGACAACGAGCGCGTGGACGTGATTTTCCGTCTGACGCAAAAGAAATAGCCCTGGAGGCAAGGACCATGAATCGCCAGCGAAAACAGAGACTCCTTTCATCCCTCCTGATTGCCGGGATCCTGCTGCTGGGCTCGGTCGCTCTGGCGCAACCGAGCTCGACGCGGACGGTCCGCGGCCAGGTTCTGGATGAGAACAACAAGGCCGTCGAAAACGCCATCGTGCACCTGAAAAATCTTTCTACGAAGACAGAGCTCAGCGTTGTCACTGACAAAGAAGGCCGCTATCAGTTCAACAGCGTGGACATGAAGGTGGACCACGAAATCCAGGCCGAATGGCGCCAGCAGAAATCTCGTGCGCGCAAGGTCTCCCAGTTCGATACTCGCCCCAAAGTGACCATCAACCTCCCGCTGGAACCGCCCAAGGAAACCACCGAAAAAGACAAACCGAAAGAAGACAAGAAAGACTGAAACTACTTCGGCCGGCGCACCACCCGCGCCGCCGCCGGTTCAATCTTGATTTCGAGCGGCAGGAGCCCCAGAAACTCCCCATCGCCGTAGAGCGCCGCCCCGGCCGGGGCGCGCAGGGTCACCCGGCAACAGCGGAAGTAACGCACCGGACGCGCTCGCAGATGCTCGCCTCGCATTATGGACGGATACAACGCCAGCAAGGCCAGCCGCGAGGTGCGCTCAATGATGCACACATCCAGCATGCCATCATCAATGCGCGCTTCCGGAGCAATGCGCACACCACCGCCGTACGTGGGCGCGTTGGCCACGGCCACCCACATCACTTCCCCCGTGAACTCCTCGGAATCGGTGACCATTTCGATGCGCAACGGGCGATACCGAATCAAGGTGAGCAGCCCGGCCAGGAAGTAGCGAAGATGGCCTTTGGGCCACGGGCCCCAGGAATTGGCGCGGCGGTTAGTTTCCGAATCGAAGCCGACACCGGACACGCAACCGAAGACTTTGTCCCCAACGCGAGCCACATCCATGGAGCTGACGGGCGCGTCCAGCACAAACTCCGCGGCCGCCTGCGGCTCGAGTGGGACGCCGAGCGCGCGCGCCAGGTCGTTGCCGTATCCCACCGGGAGGATGCCCAGAGCCGCCGGGCCCCCGCAGAGCGCATTCAGCGCCGTGTGCGCCGTGCCGTCGCCGCCCGCCACCAGCACGCGCTCGTAGCCGGCGCGCGCCGCCTCCTGAGCCTGCCGGCGAATGTCCTCGGTGGCGACGGCTTCGCCGTACTCGAAGTCCGTCACCCGCCGGGCGAAGAA
>CAYTXK010000125.1:0-6601 GCA_964441645.1 uncultured Acidobacteriota bacterium | reverse complement strand
CCGCAAAAGGTTTCCACATCGCTGAGGGTGAGGCGTTGGCGCTTGGTGAGCGCCAGCCAGAACTGCCCCACTTCGATGAAGTCGGGGCCGCGGATGCCTTTTAGCCAGTCATGCACCCGGTGCAGGTCGGCCTTGATGTGAGCTTTCGGCAGATACTTCAGCGCGAAAGCGAAAGCCTCGACATCGATGTCATCGAGTTTGACCGGCTGCGCCAATTTAGACCTCCGGCAATTTGTTGATCAGAGCCGCCTTCTTCTCCGCCGCCAGGCTGGCCCAGATGGAATCGAGCAGCTCCGGCGTGGCGCTAATGGTGATAACGCCGGCGGCGCCGTGAGCCCCGTGCGCCTTGCCGGGATTCGCCTTTGGGCTGACTCCCTTCCGCTGGCAATTCGTGCAGACGCCGCTCCGGTTGTTGGCGTTCACCTTCTTGCCACATTGCTTGCATTGCTTCTCGCTCATGGGTTTCTCCTTTACTTGAAACTTGACGCGACCGTCGTGCAGCTTTTCCTCATCACGCCGCGCCGCAGCTTCTTCGGGGTGCGGCTCGCCGCTAAAATGCCACTGACAGACCGGCCCGCGGCTATCGAGCCGGTGGGCCGCCTGGTCGCGGCCAGCCTCTTTGCAGAGGAAGCATTTCCGGCCTGTAGACAGGAGAGACATTTACTTCATCTCCGTCCTGGCGATTCTCCAATGCCGGCGGAGCTTGAGCGCCCGCCGGATAAAGGTGCGCAGATAGGGCGCGCCGGCCGCGGAGCCGCCATCCTTCACCAGGGCTCTCAGCGCCTCGGCCGGCTTGAAGAGTTCAACCAGGTACGTCCTGCGATAGGAGGCGGGTAGCTTGCGGGCGCGGAGCTGGTCGGCGATGAAGATTTCGAGGTCGCGCACGATCAGCGCCTCGGCCCGGGCGCCTTTCAGCAGCCAGGCCTGGCGGCGGCGGAAGCCCAGCTGGCGGGCGAGCTTGACCAGGCGCCGCTTCTGCTTCTCTTGGTGAGAGGCGGCGGCCTCAGCCTGCTGCTTGGCCTCGCGGTAGGTTTCGATAGCGGCGTCAATTTGTTCGGCGTTCATGCGGTCGGCTCCTGGGGGTGGAACGGCTGATGGCGGTCGTTCCAGCGAGAGATTTCGCGGCTGAGGCAATCGAGCGAGCAGACGTGCTCGACCTCGCCGCCGATGAATTCCTTGCGCTGCAGCCCGCGCAGGACGTGGAAGCCCGCCTCGCCGAAAGCCACGGTGAAGACGTGGTTGAGCTGCATCGACTGCTCGATGTGGCAGGAGTCGCATTCGATTTTTTCAATGACGCTCATGGCTTGATCACCGGAAGATTCATCGCAGCCAGTCTCCGAGCCCGAGGACGACGACTGTGAAGACGGTGCCCAGGACGAAACCCAGGCCGAGCGTGCCCAGCAGGAGCTTGCGCCACTTGCGGCGCGCGGCCGCGATCTGCGCCGCCTGAATAAAGAGATCGCGTTTCTCCGCCTCGAGCCGGTTCCAGGCCTGGCCGATTTGATAGGCGTTGCCGAAGCGTTCCTGCTGGATCTGTGTGTACTTCTGGGCCAGGCCGAACCAGGAGAGCACAAAGGTGCAATCGGGCCGGGCGCGGCTGGGGGCGTAGCGTGCCAGCTCGGCCAGTGCTTCCCGTTCCGGCATCAGAGCGCCCTGCCTTCCGGCACCAGGAGCAGCTTCAAGGCCCCTCGGGCCAGCGCCCCCAGGGGCTGACCTTGGTTGGCTTCGAGCTGCCGCAGCTCCTCGATGCGGTCGAAAAACTTGCGCACCCGGCGAATGGAGAGATAGCGAATGGGCAGCCGCTCGCCTTTTAGGAGCAGGAAGGCGGAGCGCGCCAGGGCGTTGCGATCGCGGGCCAGGGCGAAGCCGACGAGCGCTTTGCGAACATCAGCGGGCAGCGGCTCGCCGAGAAATTCTTCCGCCGTGCTGACCAGGTCGTCTTTGTCGAGGCCGCGCAGGTGGACATGGAGGTCATTGCGCGAAATCCACTGCTCCAGGTCACGGCCCAGGCCGTTGGTCAGAGCTTTGACGAAATTGAAGTGCCCGGCCAGCAGGCAGCCGCAGCCGGAAAGATCGAGGACGTCGCGGAGCTGCTCGAAAGCTTCGGCGCGGTTATAGAGCAAGTGCTGCGCCTCATCGATGAGCAGGACTACGGGGGCCCGCAGTTTCAGCTTGCGGACGGCATTGCGCAGCAGACCTTCCCGGGTGGCGCAGGTGTTGGCGCCCAGCAGGCGACAGAGACTGCGCAGCAGAGCGACGCCGGTGATGCCGAGCCAAGAACGCAGGTAGAGGGCGTCGCGTTTCTGGGCTTCGTTGCGCGCTTGCGCGTACCAGCGCAGCGCCGTGGTCTTCGAGGTTCCCGGCGGGCCTTCGATGATAATGACGCGCCCTTTGCGCCGTGCTTCTTCCGCCAGGCCGAGGATGGTCCGGGTGTCGCGGGTGCGCAGCAGCTTGGCCGGGATGTCGCCGGTGTCGTCGGCCAGCGGGTAGCGCTGGATGAAATCCCAGGTCTTAGCTCGCACGAAATCATCGCGCGCCGCCACCTGGGCATAAGTGCCGTTGAGAAAATGGCGCAAGCTGGATTCGCCCACGGCCATTTCCGGGGCCAGATCGCTCGGAGTCATCCCGGTCCGCTCCAGGTAGCCCTCCAGCGCCTGCTGCACAATGCGGGTCGCGGGCGGCTTGACCCGCTCCAACAGGCTGTAGCTGGATTTACTGGCTCCGGGCATCATTCCCTCCTCTTTCGCTCGTCCAGAACTTTGTCGCCCATGGCGCCGTAATCAGGCAGGACCACCGAGTCGTCGCCGGCGAGCGCCGCGGCCGCCTCTTCTTCCGGCGTCGGCTCGTAGGCCGGGGCGAGCGCGCGCGCGGGCGCGCGTGGGTCGATCCCGGCAGGCAGGGCCCCCTGAGCCGCCGCCAGCCGCCTCTCTCCTGGCGCCGGCAGACTCGCCCGACGATGGATCTCGGCGATGTATTGCTCGACGGCGCGGTTGAGTTGCCGCCGGCTGCGCAACCGTTGCTGCAATTCCTCGTAGGTTTCCGGTTCGGCGAGCGACCGGCAGAGGAAACGCTGCCGGCAGCAGACGACCACCACCTGGGTAAGGTCGGGAATCGAGCGCCCCCAGGGATCAAAGAGGACCTCGGCCAGATGGTCGTTGTGGAGGAGTAGACCGTTCTCGGGCTGCTCGTAGCGATGGCCGAAGAGCTCGACGCCGCAGCGGATCACGCGGCGCTGCTCGCGCTTCATCAACAGCAGGTCCAGTTTCCAGCTTTCCACTTGGCGGTCGGAGGCTTGATAGACATCAGCCGGCGTGCGACTACTCATGCCCCGCCCGCGATGCGTTTGCTGGTGGTATTCGTTCTCCAGCCAGGCCGCGAAGGCGAAGGCTAGAGCTTCCAGGCGCGGCAGCGGCGAAGCGTCAGCGCTGCCCGCCTCCACCGCGTCCTTGTGCTCTTCGATTAGTAGCTGGCAGGTATCGGGGCGGCGCCCGGGGCGATGCCCGCAGTAGGAATTAAAGCCTGAATCGAACTGGCGGCGCAGCGTGCCGAAAAAGCGCTCGATGGATTTCGCCTGGGGATGGAATGGGGTGGCGTAGATGGCTTTGACGTCGAGCTCGGCCAGCACGCCGCGGCTTTCGTCGGCGAAATCAATCGCCCCGAGGCGCTGGCCAACGCCGCCCAGATAGCGGGAGCGAAAATCTTTGCCGTTGTCGAGATAGACGGCCTGCGGAATGCCGCCGGCCAGCAAAGCCATGCGCAGCGCCGACGCGATGGTGAGTGAATCGGGCTGCAGCGAGAGGCACCAGCCCACGATGAAGCGCGCCTTCATGTCCATGATGGCGGTGAGCCAGGGCCGCGCCGCTTTGCCCCAGGCGTTGACGAAGAGGTCGTGCTGGGAATGGTCCATGACCCAGATGTCGTTGGGCTGCAACTTTTCGTAGGTGCGGGCGATGTAGGGCGCGTGGGCATCGTTGAAAGCCTTGGCGCCCTCGAGCGCCCGGCTCACCACCGGCCGCGGCAGGGTGCGCAGGAAACGCTTCACCGCGCCGTAGGTCAGCCGCCGGCCCTTCTGCCGGCAGAACTCGCGCCAGGCCCCGCGCGCCGAGCCTTCTTTGAGGTAGATCGAAGCCAGGTCGATGCGGTCGGGCGCGGAAAGAATCCGTGAGACGCCTTTGTCGGAGCGCGGCTGCTGGATGAGCCCCGCCATCCCTCGCCGCAGAAAAAGCGCCCGCCAGCGCCAGATGGTGCCGGCGCTGACCCGCTGCCGCGCGGCGATGGCCGCGACGGCCTGAGCTTTACTGAAGCGCGCCAGCGTCCCGATACTTCGGGCCCAATCGCGCCGGCCGTTGAGAATCGGCTCGATGGCCTGGAAGCGCTCGACCGCCAGGTGCTGCTCGCCCGAGGCCAGCGCCGCCAGCTCCGCTTCGCGCTCGGGCGGGAGCATCAAATCGGCGAAGAGGGGGACCAAGGCGGCGGGTGAGGGTGGTCGTCCGCCGCCCTGGTTTTCTGGCACAGGCCCGGCGATTGGTGGGGTGGGGTTAGTCGGCGCCGGGTCCTTGGGAAGTTCAGAACGATTCGAAAGCCGCTCCCGCCAATCGGCAGGGAGCTGCGCGAGGTCATAATCGAAAATCACCCCGCCCCGCCCCACCAGCTTCCGCGCCGGCGCGATCTGCAGGCCTGCGATCCTCTTCACTACGGCCTGCTTGCTGATGGAGAGCGCCGAGGCTATTCCCCTGGGGGTCATGAGAGCTTTCTCCGTTCGAGGCGCGCGCGCAGCACCGTGAGCGCGCCCAGGAATTCAAATTCGGGCAAGGCCTGCCGCGAGCCTTCGAGGCCGCTAGAACTGAAGGCTATGGCCATCCAGGCAAAAGCCAGGAAGGCCAGTAAACCGGCGATCTTGGTGGTGCTCTCGGCCCAGCTGAAGCGGTCGGCGCCATACCAATAGAGGAAACTCGGGACGCATTGCGCCAGCCAAAACAGCGCCAGCCCCTGGAGTTTGATGTGGTCGAAGGCGGAAGCAAGGCTCCAACTTCTGGCCAACGCGGCCAGGCCGAAAACAAGGAGCAGTACGGCAAAGAATCCTTCCAGGTTGACCTGCGCCGACCGTCGCGGGAAATCAAGCACCAGGTAAAAACCGACGCAGGTAAGAATGGCGATGACGCGCGTATTGGCGCCGTTGGAGCTCAGGAGGGCGAAGGCCAAGAGAAAGCTGATCGCGTATAGCCCGGAATAGGCCGCGGCATACCACGGTTCATTCCAATAGCGTTGCGCGGCCAGCCAGAGGCCAGCCGTAGTCCCCAGGAAGAACACTAGATACCCGGAGAAAAACGGGTCGCGCGCCCAGAGCCCATGGCGGACTAAGACGCCGAGCAAAAGCAATCCGGCCACCAACTCCGCGAAAATGAGCAAGAAATTCACCTTCGCCTCGCTTTCCACGATGGTGGTAGCATCACTCAGCACCATGCCTGCGCTCCTACGAGTGCAGGCAGAAAGGAGGTTCGCCATGGGACCCAAACCCCCACCGCCTCCGCCGACTTTTGCCGGTGAGTTCCCGGTATACGGGGACTAGGCGGCGAAATCCGCCGGGGCGGCCGGCCCTGCGGCTCTGGAGCTCGAGCCGGCGCAGCCCCGGATTCATCTTCAGCACGCACGCTGAAGAAGTGAGGAATTCTCTGCCGCGCAATTGATTCCAGCACCGCGGCCACGAATTCAGAGATGGAGCGGTAAGGTTTGGGGTCGGATTCGAACAGAAGAGTGAGGGCGTGTTTCAAACGTGCGGTGAGCCTGAGTTGGAGGCGCGCGGAAAGCAGTTCCCTTCTCATGGTTCCACCGGCGGGAGGACGACCTGACCGACCCTGAGTGTCGATAGGTCTCTATTCACTTCTACCCTGATGCCTTGGTAAATGAGAAGCTCGCCCATGGCAGACAGCGATGGAATCCCGCGATCTCTCTTCATGCGGGCCAGCATCCGCACAAATTGCCGAGGGAGTTTCACAAGTACTGGGCGGCGCCCACGCGATAATCGGCGCCAGCGATATGGCATTTTCACTGGGCCTCCCGCGAAAGAAGCTGCCGCAGGCGATAGGCGGACCGCTCGTTGGGATAGGCTTTGCCTGTTTCCCAGCGATGGATCGTCACCGCCGAGACGCGCAGCATGTCGCCAGCCCTAGATAGCGTGAGATTTCGGCGAAGTCGCCATGCGCGGAGCCTACCCCCGACCCTGTTTGTCTGCTTCATCGCTGACATATAGAGCACAGGTGTCAGCGGTTGTCAAGTAAAAACTGTTTGAAATGTAAATTGGGTGTGGTAGGCTGTTCAGCTATGGCCAAGGGCCTCAGAAAGGCCAAAGTGCAGCTGCGTATGCCGCAAAAGCTCAAAAGTGATCTGGAAGGACTTTGGGGAAGTGATCCGCGAACCTTCAGCAGCTTGTCTGATTTTCTGGTATACCTGCTAGAGGAAGCTGCGCTTGCGCGGCTGCCGGCCAAAGAAGTGGCAAGGCGCCAGCGGGAGGCGGCCATGGTGGCCGAGCGAAAAGTCGGCTAACGGTTTGGCATTCGGGTTGCTGTGGTTATGGTGCTCACCTGTCCCGAGCCTTCGGCAG
>CAYTXK010000124.1:0-6618 GCA_964441645.1 uncultured Acidobacteriota bacterium | reverse complement strand
AACAAGAACGTTTCTGGCGCTGCGGATTGCGGTGAATCGAGAACAGGAGGAGCTCTCGCAGTTTCTTCTCTGGGTCCCCGTCGCATTGAATCCAGGAGGCCGGGCCGTAATCCTGAGCTATCACTCGCTCGAAGACCGGCTGGTGAAGCACGCCTTTCGCGCCGAGGCGGCCGCGGGGCGACTGCGGCTGCTGACGAAGAAGGTGGTTCGGCCGAGCCCGGCCGAGGTAGCTGCCAATCCCCGCGCCCGGAGTGCGCGGCTGCGGGCCGCCGAGCGGACGGCTCCGACAGGGTCGGAGCCGACGGTGAATTAGGGGTGAGGATGAACTCTCCGGTTCAAGTCTACTGGGTGAAGCGCATTGACAACCGCCGGCTGGTGCGGGAGCGCGATCCCGGCTACATCCGCGAAAGCGGGGCGCTGCTGGGGGGGGCGGTGATTTGCCTGGCGGTAGTGCTGCTGTGCGCCTGGCAGCATTTCGCCTTCATCCACAGCGGCTACCAACTGGAAGAACTCCGCAGCCAACACGAACAAGTGCTGGAGTGGAACCAAACCCTGCATCTCGAGGAAGCGGCGCTGCTCGACCCCATGCGGATTGACGCCCTGGCGCGCAACCGGCTGGGCCTGGGAGCGCCGGGGGCCGACCGGGTGATCCCGCTGGGCTCCCAGGAAGGCACCGTGAGCTCGCCGGTGCTGGCGCAGGCCAAGGATTCGACGGGCGCTCAGCGGCGGCCCAAGTCTTCGCTGACGGATTAGAGCGAGCGCGACAGACCGCGCCGATGGCGGGGCAGGGTTTCATAACTCCTCGGCCGATACGCGGACCCGGCCACGAGGGGTACGGGGGCTCCCAAGAGCCCCCGACTTGGACTTATAGGTTTTTTTTTCATTTGAGAACTGGATGCGCTCGGCGCCGGCGACCTCCAAAACGCGGGTAGTGTTTCTGGGTGTGGTCGCCTATCTGTGGCTGGGGGCGCTGGCGGTGCGGCTGGTGGACTTACAGGTCTTCCAGCACCCGGAACTGGCCGAGCGAGCCCAGCGCCAGCAGCAGCGAACCCTGGAGGTGACTCCCAAGCGGGGTGTCCTCTACGACCGCCAGGGGAGGGAGCTGGCGGTCAGCGTAGGCGTGGACTCCGCCTTTGCTGTCCCCAGCGAAGTGACCGACCCGGCGGCGACGGCCCGGCGCGTAGCCGCTGTGGTGGGGGGAGAGCGGGGAGCGCTGGAAGAAAAGCTGCGTTCCGACCGCTCCTTCGTCTGGCTGGCCCGCAAACTCGACTCCACGAACGCCGAGCGCCTGCAGAGCCTGAACCTCCCCGGCCTTTATTTCCAGCGGGAATACAAGCGCTTCTATCCCAAGCGAGAGCTGGCGGCACACGTGCTGGGGTTTGTCGGCCTGGATGAGAACGGGCTGGCAGGAATCGAGTACTCGCTCGATAACGTGATTCGGGGGCAGCCGCGGCGGCTGGTGATTACGGCTGATGGGCGCCGACGCTGGTTCGAGCGGCAGAACGAGGTGCCGCTCGAGGGGGCGAGCGTAGCGCTGACGCTGGACGAAAAAATCCAGTACATCGCCGAGCGGGAGTTGGCGGCGGCCATAGCGCAGACGCGAGCTACGGCGGGGACGGTGATTGTCGAGGAAACACGCACGGGGGAGATTCTGGCTCTGGCGAACTATCCCACCTACAACCCCAACGACCCGACGGGGGTGCCGGCCTCGAGGCTGGTTAACCGGGCGGTGAGCCTGGCCTACGAGCCGGGCTCGACGTTCAAGATAGTCACCATCGCGGCCGCCCTGGAAGAGGGGGTAACCCATCCGGAAGAGGTGATTGACTGCCAGCAAGGGGCCATCTACATCGCCGGGCATCGCATTCGCGACCACAAGCCGTTCGGGATGCTGAGCCTGCGCGAGATCATCCAGGAGTCGAGCGACGTGGGGGCCATCAAGATCGGGATGCGGCTGGGCGACAGCCGCCTGTACGAGCACATCCGGCAGTGGCGCTTCGGGCAGGCGACGGGCATCGAGCTGCCGGCCGAGAGCCGGGGGATGCTGCGGCCGGCGGGGAAATGGTCGCGCATTTCGATTGGGGCCATTTCCATGGGACAAGAGGTGGCGATCACCTCGCTGCAACTGGCTTCGGCGCTCTCGGCCATCGGAAATGGGGGCGAGTGGGCGCAGCCGCACGTGGTGCGAGAAATAATTCGCGGAGAAGCGCGCGAGCAGGTATCACCGGCGCGGCGGGAACGCATCATACCCGAGAGAGTGGCCGAGGAACTGCGGACGATGCTGGGCCGGGTGGTGACGCTGGGCACGGGCCGGCAGGCGCAACCGGCCGGCTACACCGCCGCCGGCAAGACCGGCACCGCGCAGAAGATTGACGCCTCGGGCCGCTACTCGCCGACCGATTTCATCGCTTCCTTCGCCGGCTTCGCGCCGGCCGAGGACCCGGTGGTGACGGTAGTGGTGGTGCTCGATACGCCGCGGGGCAAATACCACGGCGGGGAGGTGGCGGCCCCCGTCTTTTCGAGGGTGGTAGAGCGGACTCTGGCTTACCTCAACGTGCCGCGGACGTTGCCGGTGCCACGGGAGCGGCCAGCGCCGCGCTTCGAGCGCGCCTCGGTGCAGGACTTCAGCCCCGGTCAGTTCAGCGCGGCGGCGTGGGTGGCGCAGGAGGAGTCGGGCCAGGGGCCGGTGGCGCGAGAGCTTTTTGAGAGCGGGCGGGGTGCTCCGAGAGGCCTGGCGGCCATCCCCGAGGAGCCCGTGCCGGCGGGACGGGTGGTCACGCTCAGTACGGATTCGGTGGTGGTGCCGGACTTTATCGGGCAGCCGCTGCGCGCGGTCAGTGAACGCTGCGCGCGGCTGGGACTAGAGCCGGTGCTGGTGGGCAGTGGCGTAGCTGCGGCGCAGCGCCCGGCGCCGGGCACGCGCGTGCCGCGCGGCAGCCGCGTGCAGGTGGAATTCCGGATGGTTCTGCCGCCGGCGCCGTCGCGAGCGATGTGAGCGGAGAAGCGGGTTGCCGAGAATGAGGCTGGACAATGTGCTCGAGGGAGTCAGTGTGCTGGGGATTCTCGGCTCCCGCGAGGTTGAGATCACCGGGGTCCGCTACGACTCCCGCCAGGTGCGGGCCGGCAACCTCTTTGCCGCCCTCCCGGGGGAGCATGTGGACGGGCACGAGTTTATCGGCAAAGCGGTGGCGGCCGGGGCCGCGGCCCTGCTCAGCGAGCGTTCGGCCGACATAGAAACCCAAGCGACCTGGGTGCAGGTGGCTAACATCCGGCGGGCGCTGGCGCAGATCGCCGCCAATTTCTACGGGCACCCGGCGCGGGCCCTCAAGCTGGTGGGGGTCACGGGGACAAACGGCAAGACGACCACCACCTACCTGCTGGAATCAGTGTTGCGGGCCGCCGGGCAGCGGGTGGCGCTGTTCGGGACGGTGGAGTACCGCACCGCCCACGGCGTGGTGCGGGCGCCGCAAACCACGCCGGAGGCGGTGGACTTGCAGCGGTACTTCGCGGAGCTGCGGGAGGCGGGCGGGGAATGGGTGGTGATGGAGGTTTCTTCGCACGCGCTGGCGCTAGAGCGGGTGTACGGCTGCCCGTTTGCGGCGGCTGTTTTCACTAATCTGGGGCGGGACCACCTAGATTTTCACCAGACCTTCGAGAACTACTTCGCCGCCAAGAAGCAGCTCTTTCTGGGTTTCGGGGCCGAGCCGCCGGCGCTGGCGGTCATCAATGCCGACGACGCCTACGGGCGCGAACTGCTGTCGCTGAGCTCCGGCCAGAGGGTCGCCTACAGCTTGGAAACTAACGGGGGCTCGGTGACGGCGCGCAAGGCGCAGGTCACGGCTTCGGGAATCCGCTTCAGCTTGCAAACGCCGGCGGGGAGCGTGGGGGTGGAGTCGCCGCTCGTCGGGCGCTCGAACCTCTGGAACCTGGTGGCCGCCGGGGCCGCCGCTTTCGGCCTGGGCTTTCCACTGGAGACGATTGGCGCCGGGCTGGGGGCGCTGGAAAGCGTCCCGGGGCGCTTCGAGCGGGTTGACCTGGGGCAGCCGTTTACGGTGGTGGTGGACTTCGCCCATACCGACCAGGCGCTGAAAATTTTGTTGGAAACGGCGCGCGAGCTGACCCGGGGACGGGTGCTGGTGGTCTTCGGCTGCGGGGGCGACCGCGACCGCAGCAAGCGGCCGGTGATGGGAGAACTCGCGGGGCGGCTGGCCGATCAGGTGGTGCTGACCAGCGACAACCCGCGCTCGGAAGACCCGTTGCGCATTATCAATGACATTGTGGTGGGCGTGCAAAAGGCCGGGGGGAATTATGTGGTGGAAGAGGAGCGCGAAGCGGCGATTGAGCGCGCGTTTGATCTGGCGCGCGAGGGGGACATCGTGCTCGTGGCCGGCAAAGGCCATCAGGACACGCTGATTTACCGGGACCGGGTGGAGCCGTGGAGCGACATCGAGGCCGCGCGGCGGTTGCTGGCGCGGCGGGGCTACGCCGATGCGGCGGCGGCGCGCTCCAACGCCGGCTAGAAGGGAAGAGGTCGGAGAGCCTGTGACGTGGACAGTGGAAGAAATCGGAGAAGCCCTGGGAGTGGCGGCGCCCGCTGGCGCTGCTTCACAGAAGCTGACGGGCTTCTCGATTGATTCGCGGACGGTGCGCGCGGGGGAGCTGTTCATCGCCATCAAGGGGCCGAACCACGACGGGCACGATTTCGTGGCGGAGGCGCTGAAGCGCGGGGCGGTGGCGGCGGTTGTCGGCGAGGAACGGCGTGCGAGCTACCCGGCCGAGTGGGGCGAAAAACTTTTGGGAGTGCCGGACACCTTTGCGGCCTTGCAGCAGATGGGCCGCGCGGCGCGGCGGCGCTGGGGGCGGACGGTGGTAGGCGTCACCGGCAGCACGGGCAAGACCACGACCAAGGAGCTTCTGGCGGCGTTGCTGGCTACGCGCTGCCGAGTGCTGAAGAGCGAAGGGAATCTCAACAACGAATTTGGTGTGCCGCTGACGTTGCTGCGGCTGGAGGGGTCGCACGAGGTGGCGGTTATTGAGATGGCGATGTCGCATAAGGGAGAGCTGGCAAAGCTCTGCCAGTTGGCTGAGCCCAACGTGGGGCTGGTCACGAACGTCGCCCCGGTGCATCTGGAGTTTTTTGCTTCGTTGGAGGAAATCGCCGAGGCCAAGCGCGAGCTGATTCGCGGGCTGGCGCCGCCGACGACCGCGGTGCTCAACGCCGACGACCCGCGCGTGAGCCGCTTCGCCGAGGGTTTTTCCGGCCGCGTGGTTCGCTTCGGGCTGGAGAACGCGGCGGAGGTGCGCGCCGAGAACATTTCTGATCGTGGCTGTCTGGGCAGCGAGTTCGACTTAGTAACGGCGCATGAGCGCGGCCGGGTGTCCCTACCCCTGCCCGGCCGCGCCCACATCTCCAATGCCGTGGCCGCCTTTGCCGCCGCCAGCCTGCACGGGGTGGGGGTACGGGAAGCGGCAAAAGTTCTGGCCCGCTTCGAGCCCGCCTCGATGCGCGGCGGGCTGGTGAGTTTCCCGGCGGGCTTCACAGTGGTCAACGACGCCTACAACTCCAATCCCCGCGCGCTAGCGGCGATGGCGGAAGCGCTGAGCCGCACGCCGGGGGCGCGGCGGCGGATTGTAGTCGCCGGCGAAATGAAGGAGCTGGGGCCGGGCTCGCCCGAGCTGCATCGCCAGACGGGCGCGCAACTGGCCGCGCTCGGCAACATTGATTTTCTCGCCGGGGTGACCGGCGACGCCGTCCATTTGGTAGAGGGCGCGGGGGCCGCGGGCTTTCCGCGGGCGCGGGCACTTTTTTTCGAGAACCGCGGGGCAGCCTCCGGCTGGCTGTGCGGGGTGCTGGAGCCGGGCGACTGGGTACTGCTCAAGGCCTCGCGCGGGGTGGGAATCGAGACGGTGCTCGAAGCGCTGAAGAGTTATTTCGCTCCCGAGCCGGTCGCCACGAACGCGGCGGGGGGGAAGGAGTAGGGAGTGCTCTACCACCTTCTCTACGAGTGGCTACAGCCCTACTTCGGCCCGCTGAATGTCTTTCGTTACATCACCGTCCGCACGGCACTGGCGGGGCTGACAGCGTTGCTGTTGATGCTGGTGCTGGGGCCGTGGTTCATCCGGCGGCTCAAAGAATTCCAGGTCGGCCAATACGTGCGCGAGGAAGTTCCGGCCCACCATGCCAAGGCCGGGACGCCCACCATGGGCGGCTTGCTCATCCTGGTGGCCATCGTCGTCCCCGCCTTGCTGTGGACGAACTTGAGGAATCCTTTTCTGTGGCTGGCCTTGTTCGCGCTGGTCGGGTACGGGGCCATCGGCTTCGAAGACGACTACCGCAAGATGGTAGGGCGGCAGAGCCTGGGCCTGCGGGCGCGCACCAAGTTTTCTTTGCAGGTTCTGGTGGCCCTGGTGGTGGCGGGCGTGCTGCTCTATTACCGGGACGGCCTGTTTTCGACCGAGATTCTTTTTCCTTTCTTCAAGAAGCTGCGGCCCGACCCGGTGATCGATACGCTGGCCACGCAGTGGTATCTCTACCCGCTGGCGGTTTTGCCGTTCGTAGTTTTCATCGGGCTGGTGCTGGTGGGCTGCTCGAACGCCGTCAACCTCACCGACGGGCTCGAC
>CAYTXK010000123.1:0-6633 GCA_964441645.1 uncultured Acidobacteriota bacterium | reverse complement strand
GGTCGCGGACGTCGAAGATGTTGGCGTTGGGGATGAGGAAGGCTCCGTATTCGACCCCGAGCGGGATGACGCTGACCGGCGGGTAGCAGGGGTTGGTGGTCGAGGCCGTGGGGTCGGTGGGGGGTTGAAAAGAAAAGCAGGGCGCGGCCAGGCCGGGCACGACCTGTACGGTCGGAGAAGCCAGCAGGGCGTCGCGACCCGGAGTGGCGGGCAGGCTTTGCAGCGTGGCCAGGCCATTCAAGGTGGGCAGCGTCGAAATCACCGGGAAAACGTTGGAGAGATTGGTCCGGGCGCGATCCCACTGGTAGGACAGAAAGTAGAAGGCCTTGTCCTTGGCCAGGGCCCCGCCCAGGGTGCCGCCGATTTGATTCTCGTACGATTCCGCTGTCTTACCCAACAAGGCTTGCTTCTCGACCTGGTTACGGGCATTGAAGGCGTCGTTCTGACCGAACCAGAACAGGCTGCCGTGGCGGAGGTTGGAGCCGCTCTTGGTGATGACGTTTACCGTGCCGCCGCTGTTGCGGCCGAACTCGGCCTTGAACTGGTGGGTAAGGATGGCGTACTCGGCGAAAATATCGGTGTTGGTGAACTGCGTGGCCCCGCCGCCGAACAGGGGCTCGTTGTTGTCGACGCTATCAATAATAAAGTTGTTGAACCGCCCGCGCGAGCCATTGACGGAGAAAGGCACCAGGGTGCTGGCGAAGCTGAAGGTGCGCACGCTGGCAACGCCCGGCGCCAGCAGAGCGAGGTTGTTGATGTCGCGGGTCAGGATGGGCAGCTCGGTGAGTTGACGTTCGGGGAAGGTGGTGCTGAGGGTCGGCCCCGTAGTGTCAGTCATGGGGGCCTTGGAGATGACCTCGACCACCTCGACTTTGGGGGGAATTTGCAAAGTGAAATTCTCTACCGTCAGCCGGTTGACGCTGACGTGCACGCCCGTGTGCTTTTCGGTTTGAAAGCCGCCCAGCTCGGCGGTTACCTCATACTCTCCCGGGTTGATCTCGGAGACGCGGTAGTAGCCCTGAGCATCCGTGCTGGCCACGTAGTTTCGTCCCGTGGCCCGGTTGGTCACAGTGATGCTGACGGCGGCCAGGGCGGCTTTCTGGGGGTCGTTCACCACGCCGGCGATGACGCCGCTGATGGACTGCGCCCACAGAGAAACGGTGGCGCCCGAAGCCAGCGCGACTACCAGTGCCAGGATGACAATCCGAACTAGTCCGCGCTGCATGGGTTCCCCTCCTGCGCGCAACTTACCGCGGCGTCTTCAAACCTGATCCATCGATGGCCTTGCTCATCCCGAGGCGAGGGCTGCCCGCTCTTGCCTGATCCAACTGCTACAGGGTGCCAGAGAGACTCCCGCTCCCGTGGATAGTGTTGCTTGATAACAGAACTGCAATTTTGCTGTCAAGGAACTTCTGCGGCCGGGCGGAACGGGCTTGGCTCTCGTCGTCCCGTTTTGGGTCATCGCCAGCGCCGAGTTTCTGCTTGACTTGCTGAAAACCGCCATAGTAACCTGCCCGCGACTTCAACTTTCTTGCAACGTACTCGGGGTGGAGAAGCTTCTTGCCTGCCACAGAAACTTGCGCGCGCTTCTTTCGAGGAGTGGCGTGAGGACACCTGAGGATCGCGGTGGGCGAGAGGCGAGGGCAAAAGGGGTACTCAATCATGCGTTCGATAACTGTGCTGCGGCAGAAGTCTCCTCGGCGTAAATCCACTTTCCCCACCGCGCTTCGCCGGCTGGGTGCGGCGTTGGCAGGGGCCGCGCTGGTCTTCGCCCTCGTCGGCTGCGGAGTCGGCGCCACGGTTCTGCCGGGGAACCTTCCCCCTGTGGGCGGCGGCGCGGGGATTCTCATCGTCACCTTCGACGCCGTGGACGGCGTGATTGGCCGCGTCTATGAGAAGCACATCGAAACTTCAGGCACGACTCCCCCGATCATCGCCTGCACCATCCTTACTGGTGGCCTTCCCCCCGGACTGACGGTGGTGACCGGAGAGGATTTCACCCCGGGCGATGTGACCGACGACGATGAGTGCATCATTACCGGCACCCCTACCACCCTCGGTACCTTCGGTTTCGTGCTGGAGGGGCGCGACAGCGCCCTGGTGGCTTCGACCGACGAGGAAGATTTCACCATCACCATCCGCCAGGAATTCCAGCTTACCAGCTTCGATGTCGTCGATGCCGTGGCGGGACGCGACTACAGCAAGACTTTCAAGATTTTTACTAACCTGAGCAACAACCCCACCCCCACAGAAATTGCCTCCACCGAGCGCGGCAACGGGCCCATCACCGCCTGCAACATCCTGGGGCTGCCCGCCAATATGAGCTTCACCTGCGTGCCCGATGGAAGCGGAGCGGCGGTCGACGTCACCTTGTTCAACAGTGGCGTCCTGGCCGCGAGCGGCACGGTCGCCCTTACCGTCGAAATTACCGACAGCGACATCGTGCAAACGGCCCGCGTGGTGGTCGCCGGCCGTCCGCTGAGCAACGCCACTACCTCGCCCTCCTTCGCCTTTGGCTTTACTATCCGCGCCGAGTTCATCATCACCAGCGCCGTGCCCCTTCTCCCCGATGGCACTCAGAACGGGCCTTACAATCAAGTGGTCAGCGTCACCACCAACCTCCTCGTAAGCGGCACCGAGGTCGGCCAGGCCGCGGAGCCCGGCAACGGCCCCATCACCAATTGCGTTATCAACGGCTTGCCCGTCAACCTCACTTCCAACTTTGCGCTCACCGGCGGGGGAACCGGCTGCGACATCACCATCAACGGCGGCACCATCACCGATCTCATCGCAGTCTTCCCGCTCGATTTGGTGGTCTCCGACTCCGACATCCTCCAGGCCGCCGCCACCGTAGTGGACTTCGGCTCACAATTGCAGAACCCCACCCTTACGGTGGTCGGGCCGCTGGGTTTCAACCTGAGCACGGTGAATCCGGGCACGACCACCCCTTGCACCGGGGGAACCTTTACCGACGCGGCTAACGTCGCGCCCGACGCTGTCCTCGGGCGCACTTACGGCGGCGCGGCCCGCTGTGATCTGCTCTTCACCTCGACCGGCGGCGCGGGGCCGATCACCTGGACTCAAAATTCCACCGGATTCCTCGTTTGTGTGCAGGAAGGCGCCCAGAACCGCCTGCTGCGCTGCAACAGCGCGGGCGCCAACGCCTCCGGCGCCACTTTCGCGCTCGACGTTGAAGCCACCGACAACAATGGCACCAATGAGACCGCCGACGCCAACGCCCACTCCTCCCATACGGTTAACGTGCGCGCCGCGCTCACTCTGACGCCCGCCACCGCCACCGCCAACGCCCCGCCGCCCGGCGTGACGGGGCGCAGCTACGGCGACACCGGCGCCGGCTTTACTGCTCTCGTCTATAACACCGCCAGCGGCCTAGCCCCCTACGTCTTCAGCCTGCCGGCCTCGGTGGGTGCCCCGGCCGTCAACGGCGTCCCCGCCAACGTAGCCTGCGGGAGCGCGGCCACGTCCGCAACCTGCACCAGCGGGGCCAACCTTGTCACCGCCTCTTTCGGCAATTATCCGTTTACCGTCACCGTGAACGATACGCAGAACGACACCACGCCCAGCGGCAACGTCCCCGTGGCTCGCTCCATTGATATCTTCGCGGCGCTGGCGCTCCTGCCCGATAACGCGCTATCCACTGCCCCGCCCCTCGGCGCGCGCCTGCGCGGCTACGGCAGCGGGGCGACCTGCGACGCCGATGGCGCGTTCCCGCACGCTGATGTGGCTTGCACGCCGTTGAGCTACACGGCCTCGAACGGCCTCCCGGCTTATGTCTTTACTCTGCCCGCGCCGGAGGCTTCGCCCAGCGGCAACGGTGTCCCGACCGCCATGGCCTGCGGGTCGGTGGGCGCCGTCGCCACCTGCTCGACTGGCGGCTCCACCATTACCGCTAACGCCGACATCTATCCTTTCGACATCGTCGTCAATGACACGGCCAACGCCACTACCCCGGGCAGCGCCACCAGCGGCGACACCCAAACCTTCAGCACCAGCGTCACCATCACCGATGAGTTGGAATTTATCCAGTTTGTCACTCCCAACGGCGTCACCTTCACCGCTCAAGACCCGTTCGACCCGGGGGTGGACGGGCGCACCTACGCCAACATATTTGCCCCGGACTCCAAGCAGCTAATCAGTTGGGTGCCGACGGCGGGAACCGGCCTGGGGAGCTACGAATGGGACCTGGCTACTCCCACCGCCATCTTTACTTCGGGGACCCCCTCCGCGGAATTTGGCTGCGGCACCTTTACGGCGCCCAGCGGAGCGCAGGCTCTTGCCTGTCGCGAAGGCTTCCCGAGCGGCATTATTAGCACCGCCGTGGCAGGCACCTACCCCTACGTAGTTACCGTCCGCGACCCGGGCAATGCTTCGACCCCGGCCGGCGCGCAATCCACCGACAACCTCGCCCACGCGAACCACGACATCACCATCAACTCGCCGCTGGAATTCAGTCTCGATCTTGATCCGCCGCCCTTTGGCGTGCAAAACCGCACCTACGCCGATTCCGGCAGCACCTGCGCCGGAGCGGTTGCTTGCGCTCCGTTGACCTTCATCCCCACCGCCGGCACCGGCCTCGGCGGCTATGGCTGGAGCCCCAACGGCGGTACCTGGGTGGGGGACGTTACCTGCAACCAGGTGGGCGATGATTTTGTCTGCGCCGGCACAGGCGTAACCCAGCCCACAGCGGGCGGCTTCGTCTTTACCGCCACCTTGAGCGATACCGCCAACGCCTTGACCAGTGCGGGGTCTACCTCTATCGATAACTTGGGGGACCCCGATCACACCGTCGACATTCGGAACCCGCTCACCTTCAGCTTGAATCTCGACCCGCCCCCCTTCGGCGTCGAAGGCCGCACCTACGCTGATACCGGCGCCAGCCTCAAAACCGCCCTCATCTTTTTCCCTGACACCGCCACCGGTCTCGCCGGCCCCTACAGTTGGGTCCATGGCGGCGCTGCCCTGCCCGGCGACCTGGCCTGCACGCAAGTAGGCGATGACTTTGAATGCTCGAGCAGCACCGGGACGCCCCAGCCGATCGTGGCTTCTTCCACCTTCACGGTAACCGTGGACGACTCCGCCAACGCCACCACCCCCAGCGGCTCCGGTTCCACCGACAACGCGACGCACCCCGACCACACCGTCAACATCGGCGCCGCCCTCGACCTCAACCTCCTGGGCTGCGACTTGGCCTTTACCTGCGCCCCTATCGGCACTGTAACCGGCGCCGTCCCCGCCAAGTTCGCCACCCTGCCCGACGGCGTGGTCGGCCGCCCGTACGCCCATGGCTTCTCCGGCTTCCCCTTCGGCTGTGCCGGCAGCGCGTGCGTATTCGTCAGCTACTTCGCCAGCGGTGGTCTGGGCGTTTTTGACTTCTCCGCCAGCTCGACCTTCCTCAGCGCTCCCGGCGAGATACCTTGCTTTTTTGGGTTTTTCGGACCCACGGACTATACTTGCTCATCTGACTTCGGGACTTTCTTCATCTTTGGGACCGGCTTATTCACTCCCGTGGTCTCCGTCTCCGACTTCGGCAACGCCACCACGCCGCCAGGCACCACCACCATTAGTACCGAGCTGACTGTTCAGCAGGCGCTGGCCATTACCTCCTTCAATCCCCTCGACAGCGCCATTGACGCCGTTGCTTATTCAAACACGCTCACCGGCAGCGGCGGCCTCGCGGCCAAGGCGTGGTCAACCACTGATGGCATACCCGCCGTAACACTCAGCGCGTCCGACGCCGACTGCACCGGCCTCGATTTGGATGTGGCGGGTAATATCAGCGGCGTGGCCATCGGCGGCGTCGCCGACAGCAACTGCGCTTTCGGCGCCGTCCTCAACGACACCACTAACTTCGTCGCCCCCGGCAGTTCCGATCCTTTCGCCTCCGGCCCCGCTATCACCGGCTTCAACATACCCATTGCCGCGGCCGGCTCGCCCGCCATTGACAACGACGTCCTCATCAACGGCCTCGAGGGTCTCAACTACAGCCAGAGCTTCACCGCCACGGGTGGGGCCGGAACCAATGTCTGGACGGTGGGCGCGACGGCGGGCGCTGCCTGCTCGACCGGCGGCGGCGGCACCGAACCCACCGGCACCGCCATGGCCTCGAACATCCCTGCGGCCGATGAGGGGACGCTCTTTGGCGCTGCCAGCACGGCCGGCGTTTTTAATTTCAGTGTCTGCGTCACCGATAGCGGCGGCGGCTTCAACCTGAAGAATTTCCTCGTGGTCATCAACGACGCCGCCGTCTACGTCTCGAACGCCGGCTCGGACAATGTCTCCCTCATTGACTCCAACCCCGGGAGCGGTGGCTTCAACACTGTCACCGCCACGGTCGCTACCATTGGCTCGACGCCTCGTGGGGTGGCCGTTTCGCCCGACGGCACGCGCGCCCTGGTCACCAACCAGAACTCCGACAACATTTCCGTCATTGACACCACCACCGTCCCTCCCACGGTCATTGACCTTCATCCCATCGGCACCAACTCCTTCGGCGTGGCTATCACTCCCGACGGGCTCTTCGCCTATGCCACCGGCTTCCCCACCGACGACGTCAAGAAGATTGACCTGTCCACCGGCGCCGTCGTCAACACCATCGCGGTCGGCACCGGCCCG
>CAYTXK010000122.1:0-6673 GCA_964441645.1 uncultured Acidobacteriota bacterium | reverse complement strand
GGGCGCACGAAATGCAGCTCCGAAAACTGCCACCGAAATGTCCACAGGCTCCGCCACGCCAGCCGGCACTCCACGGCATCGGCAAAGAAAAACGGCTCGGCCCCGAATTCCTTCCCTTCGCCCACCACTACGCCATTAGCCACCAGCGCCGGCCGCGGCAGCAATTGCGCGGTGAGCGAAGCCATCTCCACCGGACGGCCCAGGTGCCGCTCCAACGCGCGCCGCATGGGAGCGCGGAAAAGATTGAGATTCAGGAGAAAGGGCAGCACCAGCACCAGGGCCAGCAGCAAGAGGGCTGCGAGCCAGCCTCTTCGGCGACGCATAGTGGGATCGAACCCTAGCGAACGAAGCGCAGCAGGCGGTTCCAGCGGGTGCGAGAGAAGAAATGGGCCAAATTATCCCAGGCCGCCGGGTTCGGCGCCGGGTCCGCGCCTCGCGAGGCGCGCGCCCCGTTGAACGACCAGTAAATGAGCAGCGGCCGGCCGATAATGTTGCGTCGATCGACAAAGCCCCAGTAGCGGCTGTCCTGGCTGTTGTCGCGGTTGTCACCCATAGCGAAATACTTGCCCGCCGGGATGCTCAACTCTTCCCCTTCGGTCAGCCGCGCCAGCGCTTCCGCCCACTCGCTTTCCAACCCGAAGCTCATGAAGGGATCCGACGGCGGGAAATTATCCTGAAAGGTCGAGCCCAACGCGGGACGCCGGTGAATCTTATAGGGCTCCGGCAGCGGCTCGCCGTTGATAAAGACCTGGCGGTCCCTGATCTTCAGCCGGTCCCCCGACATTCCGACCACCCGCTTGACGAAGTGTTGATAGGGCGGAAAGGGATACTTGAACACAATGATGTCGCCGCGCTCGATGGCCCGGTAGGGCAGCAGCCCCCACCCGGCTCCCGCCTGATCGGCAAAGACGAACTTGTTCACCAGCAGATGGTCGCCCACCAGTAGCGTATCTTCCATCGAGCTGGAGGGAATCTTGAAGGCCTGGAGAAGAAAAGTGGTTCCGAAGAGCGCCAGCACTACCGTCACTAGCAGCGAATCCACGTACTCGCGCAGCGTGGATTGTTTTTTCTCGCCCTCTTCGCTCATGGCGTCTCCGTGGCCACCGCCAGCGACAACTGCTCCAGAGCCTGCCGCGCCGCTTGCTGCTCCGCGCCCTTCTTGGTGGAACCCTGGCCGCGGCCCAGACGCTGCTCCCCTGCCCAGAGCTCCACCGTGAAGCTCTTGTGGTGCTCGGGCCCGCGGGCCTCCACCGTCGCGTACCGCGCCGAGGGCAGCCGCCGAGCCTGCAGGTACTCCTGCAAGGCCGATTTGTAGTCGGCGCGCGCCAGCGGTTCCACGCTCGACCCCCGCAGCTCCTCGAAGAAGAATTGCTCCACAAACCGCCGCGCCGCCGCCATGCCCCCGTCGCGGTAGATCGCCGCCACTAGCGCTTCCACCGCGTTGGCCAGGATGGCCTGCTTGTGGCGCCCTCCGGTTTTTTCTTCTCCCGGCCCCAGGCGCAGGTAGGTGCCCAGCTCTAGACGCACCGCCACTTGCAGCAGCCGGCGGCGGTTCACCAGGTTGGCTTTGATGCGCGAGAGCTTGCCCTCGCTCAGCCGCGGAAACAACAGGCACAAGGCATCGCTTACCACGAAGCCTAGGATGGCATCACCCAGAAATTCCAGCCGCTCGTTGTCTCTGGGAGCCACCCCGGCGCCCCCTGGCGGGCGCAGCGAGCGATGCGTCAGGGCCTGCAGGAGCCACTCCCGTTCGGTGAAGGTGTATCCGAGGCGCGTCTCCAGCCCCTCCAGAGCATCCGCCCCCTGCCCCGACGACATCGGCCGACTCCCTCGTGGGCTACGGCTGCGGCGGCGGTGGCGCCTGCGGTTGTTCCTGCTGCACGCTTTGCTCGAGGCGAGCCAGCCGGTCCTTGCAGACTTCCCCGCCCCCCGCCTCCATTTCCAGGGCCATGCAGCGCTCGAAGGAGACCTTCGCCAGGTCGAACTTCTTCAACGCCTCTTCCACCATGCCCAGGAGCTCGAAATCAGCTGCGCTCGGCTGCATCTGGTTCATGTCGGTAGCCATTTGCAGCTCTGATTCCGCCTTGTCCAGCTCTTCGCGGCGATAGTACACGTAGCCCAGGGTCGAGTGCGCCTGCGCGGCCATGTAGGTTTCCTGCAACTGTTTCTGTTCCGGCGTGACATCCGGGCGCGCCACCAGGGCCTTCTGCACGAATTCGGGCAGCGCGGCCAGAGCTTTCTGACAATAATTCTCCGCCTTTTCCAGCTTGTCCTTGAAATCGGCCTCGCTGGGCTGCGCCGACTCGGTGAACACCTGGGCCAGCCAAATCATCGTGCCGGCGTTGCCCGGGTCACTCTCCAGTCCCTTCTCAGCGCTTTCCACGGCCTTGTCCAGATTGTTCTGCATCCGGTAGGCATCGGCGGCCGCGGCATAGATCATGCCGCGATAGCTGGTTTGCGGGTACTTCCCCAGAAACTGGTCGATCAGCGCCAAGCGCTGCACCGGGTCGACCGCCTGAAAAATGGCTTGGAGCTCAGACTGCTCCGTCACCACCGGCGCGGCCGGCGCCTGGCCCGCCGGGGGCGGCTGCTGCCCCGCCAGCCCGGGCAGGGCCAGCCCCGCCCAGAGAATCACTACCACTGCGCTCTTTAGTCCTCGGTTCACTTGCGTTCTCCTTGTTGTCTAGCCCTCAGCGAGCTGATTAGAACTCTTCCCGGCGAGGGTCTCCCTCGCTTTCTCCAAAGGGGTGCTGGAGGCCGCGTCGCGCCGCCTGTTCGATCCGTTCCTGGCGGGTGTTGAGCGCCAGTGCGGCGCGGTAATGTTCGAGTGCCTTATCGCGCACCCCCTCTAAATCATAGATGCGTCCAAGGTACACATGCGTCCACCCCAAAATGCGGGGCTCGCGCGCCCGCGCCAGCGTGCGCTCGAAATACCCTCGGGCGGCTTCGCGGTCTTGCTCGGCGCTCGCCAGCAGAGCCAGGCCATAGAGAGCCGAAGGGTTCTCGGCGTCGATTTCCTTGAGCACGCGCTCGAAGCGCTCCCGCGCCCCCTCGCGGTCGCCTGCGCCCATCAGCCGCTCGGCCTCCGCCAGCAAGCGCAGGGCTGTCTCCTCCGGCTGGGGGGCCGGGGTCGCTGGCGGCCCTTCCGCGGGCTCCGGAGCCGGCGCGGAGAAATCCACTTTGGCCAGCCGCAGGGTCTCGAGTCCGGGGTTGAAGCCCTTGAGCAGCTCGGGGAAGTAGAAGCGGATGGACGGCTCGTCCTGCTCGAATTGCTCCAACGCGTAGTAGAAGTGCCGGGCAAAAAGGTGGCCGGTGCGCTCGATCTCATCCAGGCGCGCGCTCGCCGCCGCCGCCGGCAGTTTGCGCAGCCGCAGCTCGATCCCCTGAATCAAAGATTCGGTGACCAGCAGCATGGTGTCGTGGCGGAAGTCGGCCGGCAGTCGCACCGCGCGCTCGGCGATCGGCTGAACCCGCGCCAGCTCGTGCAAGTCGTCGGAATACTTGGCCACCACCGGGTCCAGCAGAAAATGCAGATACTGGTGCCGGGCGGTGTCGAGCAAATCCGCCCGCTCCGGGTGCACCACCAGGAAATACTCCTGGCCGTAATTGCGGGCGCTGGTCAGCCCGGATGGAACCAGCGCCTCCAGGTAAATGATGTAGGTGCGCCCCAGCGCCCGGTCGCCAATCAGGCGCAGGTAGGCCCGTGCTTCGAGCAGGGTCTTCGCCACCCGCCCCTGACGCTCGGCTATCTTCCGGTCATAGTACGGCAGCACCGCGCGCCACAGCCGCTCCAGACCCGCTTGCTGGTAGAACGGCCCCAGCAACGGCGCCAGGTCTTTCACCAGCAGCACATCGGGCGGGATGTGCGCGGTAGGAAGATTTAAGGAAAGCGCCGGCGGCGCTCCCAGCAGCAGGGCCAGCGAGATGTAGGGACTCAAGTCCACCGCCTCCTGCCCCTTCTGCCGTTCGGCAAAATAGGCGCGCAGCGGCGCGCTCACCGAGGGCTCCAGGCGCCGCAGGGCGGCTTCGACGCGCGAGGTTACCGGCAGCGAACCGGGATGCTCCACCACCGGCGTCACGCCGGCAGCCCGCAGGGCGCACAGCACCGCAAAGAGCTGCGGGTTGGCGTCCAGACGCAAATCCAAATTGGAAGCGTCTTCCTGGGCAGCGGCAGCGGAGGGGAAAACCGCCGTCAGAAAAAGGAGCGCAGGCAGGAGAAATCGGGAATGAAAGCGTGAAGACAAAAGAGCCTGTTTTTCCTCGGCAGCCTTGCGGCGCGACTCCGAAAAAATCAGTTTACGCGAGGCCTGCCGCTTTAGTCAAGGAAGCCGCGGCTGATTCTGCGGCGATTAACGCTCCCTGCTTTCGTTGACAACTCCGCAGCCCATCCGTGAGAATAGGTTCGCACCTCGGTGGGCCTGTGGCGCAGTTGGGAGCGCGCTTCGATGGCATCGAAGAGGTCGCGGGTTCGAGTCCCGCCAGGTCCACCAGTTCTTTCCTGAAGATATTTCCTTCCGGTAGGCTCGGGGCGGGCTACGCCGCCGGCCAGGAGTCGGCGACTATCCCCTCGTGCGTGTGGACGAAGAGTTCAAAAAGCGCCGGGTCGAGCCAGCCCTGCCCGGCTTCGCGGCGCATCTGCTCCAGGGCCGCCTCGGCAGTGAACGCCTGCTTATAGGGGCGCGCGGTGCGCAAGGCGTCATAGACATCCACCATTTGCATCACCCGCGCCAGCAGCGGGATGCCCTCCCCTTTGAGCCCGTCGGGGTAGCCGGTGCCGTTGAAGCGCTCGTGGTGGGAGCGAATAATGGGAAGAACGGGCGCAAAGGAGCGCAGAGGGCGGCAGATATCTTCGCCGATGGTGGTATGCCGCCGCATCAGCGCCCACTCCTCTTCGGTCAGTTTCGCCGGCTTCAGCAGTACGTTATCCGGAATGGCCACTTTGCCGATGTCGTGCAGGTAGCCGCCGCGGCGCAGGGCTTGCAGGGAATCGGCGGGCAGCGCCACCTCCTCGCCCAGCCGCACGCCCATGCGCGCCAGGCGGTCGCAATGGTCGCCCGTATGCGGGTCGCGCGACTCCACCGCGCGCCCCAGCGCCAGCAGCGCGCTCTCGCAGTATTCCAGCTCGTCCGTGTAGCGCTTCAACCGCAGCAGGGCTTTGGCGCGCGCCAGCAGCTCGGCGCGGCTGAAGGGCTTGTTCAAGAAATCGTCGGCGCCCGCCTCGATGGCGCGGATTTTTTCCTGCTCGCCGTGCAGGCCGGTGATCATGACGATGGGAATGAAGCGCGTGGCCGGGTTGGCTTTGAGCTGCCCGCAGACCGCCAGCCCGTTCATCTGCGGCATCACCACGTCCAGCAGAATCAGGTCGGGGGCGGCGGCCTCGACCTGGGCCAGCGCGTCCCGGCCATTGGTCGCGGTCGTTATCTCGCACTCCAGCGGCTCCAGCAGGTCGTGCAGCAGGCGAAGGTTCTCCGGCATGTCGTCCACCAGTAGAATGCGCGGCCGCGCCGAAGCATACGCTGCGGTTGGTCCGCCCCTGGAACCGCTAATTCCGGCCGCCAGCGGCGAGGCCAACCGCAGCGCGGGGGGGTCTGTGCGGGCTCGCGCCGACCAACCCGCAGGCGCGACGCCGCGCGCGTCAGGCATCGAGCACCTCGCGGACTTTGGCCGCCATGGCTTTCAGCGAAAACGGCTTCTGCAAGAAGTGCAGCCCGGGCTGCAGGTCGCCGTTGCTGGCCAGGCCGCGGTCGGTGTAGCCCGACATGAAAATCACCTTCAAGCGCGGATTCAGCGCGCACAGCCGCGTGGCCAACTCCCCGCCGCCCATGCGCGGCAGGATGACGTCGGTGAGCAGAAGCTGAATGCCGTCGGGGTTTTTCTCCACCTGCTCCAGCGCTTCGCTGCCGTCGCCGGCCGTGGTCACCGCATAGCCCTGGCTGCCCAGCGACTCCGAAAGCAAACGCCGCAAGCCCTCCTCATCCTCGACCACCAGGATCCTCTCCGAGCCGCGCGTGTCGGTCTCCCGCACCACGGTCCGTATGACCGCCTCGGCCGGCTGGTCCACGCGGGGAAAGTAAAGGTTGAACATCGAACCCTTCCCGGGCTCGCTGTACGCCCAAATACTGCCGCCGCTTTGCTTGACGATGCCGTACACCGTCGCCAGCCCCAGCCCGGTGCCTTTGCTCTTGTCTTTGGTGGTAAAGAACGGCTCGAAAATTTGGCTCAGGGTTTCCTGTTCCATCCCCACCCCGGTGTCGTTGACACTGAGCAGAACGTGCGGGCCGGGTTCCACCCCCACGTGCTGGCGGCAATAGCTTTCGTCCAGGTCGATGTTGGCGGTCTGAATCACCAGCCGGCCGCCCTCGGGCATGGCGTCGCGCGCGTTCACCACCAGGTTCATCAGCACCTGCTCCATCTGACTGGGGTCGGCTTTCACGCTCCCCAACTCCGGCGCCAAGTTGGTCACCAGCTCCACGTCTTCCCCGATCAGGCGTCGCAGCATCTCCTGCATTCCTTCCACTGCCGAATTCAGGCTGAGCGCCACCGGGGCCAGCACTTGCTGCCGGCTGAAGGCCAGGAGCTGCCGCGTGAGCGTGGCCGCCCGCTCCGAGGCCTTCTGGATTTCGCCCACTAGCTCCTGAGTGGAATGCTCCGCCTCCAGCCGCGCGCGCAGCCG
>CAYTXK010000121.1:6288-6687 GCA_964441645.1 uncultured Acidobacteriota bacterium | reverse complement strand
TCGCTGGGCGTGGTGCTGTATGAAATGCTCACCGGCCGGCAGCCTTTCACGGGCACCACGTCGGCGGTCATTTTCGAAGCCATTATGAATCGCGCCCCGACGGCGCCCGTGCGGCTGAATCCTGACGTTCCGCCCAAGGTGGAGGAGATCGTCAACAAGGGCCTGGAGAAGGATCGCGACCTGCGCTACCAGAGCGCCGCCGACCTGCGCGCCGACTTGAAGCGCGCCAAGCGCGACACCGAGTCGGGCCGCTCGGCGGCGATGCCGAGCGCCGTGGCCGCGCCCGCCGCCCCGGGAGCACAAGCAGCCAGCTCGGATGCCGTGGTGGTGGCGGCGGTGCTGAAACGGCACAAGCGCGGAGCGGTGGTAGCGGCCGGAGTGGTGGCCCTTCTCCTGATC
>CAYTXK010000121.1:0-6278 GCA_964441645.1 uncultured Acidobacteriota bacterium | reverse complement strand
CGGTGTTTACCGTATGATCGCCGGGCGCGCGGGATCGCAGCCGGGCGCGCGGGCTTTCGGGAGCATGAAGATTACCCGACTGACCAATACGGGCCAGTCGCGCCGGGCTGCCATCTCCCCGGACGGGAAGTATGTGGTGCACGTAGTCGAGGAGGCCGGGCAGCAGAGCCTGTGGATTCTCCAGGTCGCCACCGGCAGCAACGTGCAAATCCAGCCGGCTGCTGAGGCTTATTACCTCGGGCTGACGTTCTCTCCTGACGGGAATTACATCTATTACGTGCGCGGCGAGGGAGGGAGTATCGCTTTTCTCTATCAGGCTCCGACTCTGGGCGGCAGTCCGCGAAAATTGGCCACCGACGTGGACAGCCCGGTTGCCGTTTCTCCCGATGGCAAGCAGTTGGCTTTTGTTCGCCATAAGCCCAAGGAGGGAGAATTCGCGCTGCTGGCGGCCAATAACGACGGGAGCGGAGAACGAAAGCTCGTTACCCGTCACGTTCCCGGTTTTTATCCGCTGGCCTGGGGGGGGAACAGCGCCGGGCCGGCGTGGTCACCCGACGGCAAGATGATTGCGGTAGCGGCCGGAAGGTTTGGCCGCCCCGCCACGGTGGTGGCGGTTCCGGCCGAAGGGGGCGCGGAAAAGCCCCTGGCGCCGGAGCAATGGTTGTTCGTCGGACGAGTGCAATGGCTTCCCGATGGCAAGGGCGTGGTGATGGACGGGAACGACCAGGCGGCCTCTCCCTTTTCTTCGCAGCTCTGGCAAGTGTCCTACCCGAAGGGCGAAGTGCAGCGGATCACCAACGACCTGAACATTTATCAAGAGGTCAGCCTCACGGCCGACGGCACGGCGCTGGTGACCACACAGGGGGAATTGCTTTCCGGCGTCTGGGTGGCCCCGCCGGGCGACTCCGCGAAGGCGCGGCAGGTGACCTCTGGCCGCGGAACTTACGACGGCCTGCAAGGGATGGCCTGGACGCCGGAGGGGCGCGTGGTTTTTTCCTCCAATGCCAGCGGTAACCTTGACCTGTGGATGATGGATGCTGACGGAAACAATCGCAAACAACTGACCACAGCGCCGCAGGCTGATTTCAGCCCCGAGGTAACACCCGATGGGCGGACAGTGGTCTTCATGTCCAACCGCACCGGCAGCGTGAACATCTGGCGGATTGACATTGACGGCGGCAACCAGAAACAATTGACTCGCGGTGATTCGGACGCGGTGCCGCGGGTCTCGACCGACGGGAAATGGGTGATTTTCCAGTCGGCGCGCACCGGGAAGATCAATCTGTGGAAAGTTCCTCTGGAAGGGGGAACCGAGGTGCCGGTGGTCGCAGAAGAGTCCCGACAGCCCTCACTCTCGCCGGATGGAAAACTGCTGGCCTTTCTTTTCTGGGACGAAGCGGCGCTGCGGTATCGGGTTGCGGTCGTGCCGGTGGAAGGGGGAGGGTCGCGCGAGGTGTACGACTTGCCGCAGGGCATCATCCGTTTTCAATGGAGTCCGGAGGGAAAGGCCTTTGCCTACCTGGATACGCGGCAGGGCGTTACGAACGTGTGGGCGCAGCCGCTGGCGGGCGGCGCGCCGCGCCAGCTCACCAACTTCACTTCCGATTTGGTTTTCGATTACGCCTGGTCCCGCGATGGCAATCAGCTGGCGTTGGCGCGAGGCAACGTGACCAGTGACGTCGTCCTGCTCAGCAACTTCCGGCAATAAGTCGCCGACATTCTATTGACCGCCGCCAGGGGCAGCCGCTATAGTGGCGCTGGCTGGAACACCGCGGAGCCGGGGGGCAAATTCAGATTGAGTCGGAGCGGCCACTCCGAGAGGGGAACTATGCAAACGCGACACACCCGGGGCGGCTATTCCTTGATCGAGTTACTGGTAGTGGTGGCAGTGATTCTGGTGATTGCCGCCATTGCCATCCCCAACTACTTCCGCAGCAAGATGTCGGCCAATGAATCGGTCACGGTGTCCAACATGCGCAGCATGACGACGGCGCTCACCGTTTATTTGCTGACCTTCAAGGAATGCGGCTATCCCAACACGCTGGCCAAGCTGGGGCCGGGCAGTCCGCCCTCCAACATGGCCGCCAACCTGCTCGAGGGGGGGATGGCCGCGGACACTTTCAATCGCACTGGTTATACCTATAGCTACCGCCTGATCGGGGGCGTGGGGGATTGTGTCGGCCTTCCCGGGAACGATTATGAAATCGAAGCCCGGCCGATGCTCTTCAACCGCACCGGCCTGCGCGGCTTCTACGTGAACCCGACGCTGGTCATTCGCTATGATACCGACGGCAACGCCGAGCCCACCAGCCCTCCGCTCTAGACCGTCCCGACATCTCTTCCTAAGGTAAAACCGCCGGAGAGGTGCGTCCGGGCCCGGTGTCAGCCGGTGTCGCGGACCACGCGCAAGAACTGGCCGCCAATTAGAACCGTGTCGTCTTCATCGAGCAGATGGCGTTCGCGGATGCGCACAAAAGTTCCGTTAGTGCTCTTGAGGTCTTCGACGGCGCAGTTGCCGACGTGAATGCGGAAGCGGGCGTGACCGCGGGAGAGGTAGCGGTCGTCGGGAAAAGTGTAGGTGCCCTGAGTGCGACCCAGAATGGTCTCCCCGCGCGGCAAGGGAAAGCGCATCTCATCCTGCCCTCCTTGCTTCAAGCGGAAGAGGTCAGCGATGTAGCCGGAGGAGGTGCCGGGGGGCGGGGGAGCAGCCACCAGGGGAGTAGACTCCTTTTTGGGCTCCTCTTTCTTTTCGGGGTGGGGTTTGTCGGCTTTCGCGTCCTTGGCGGGCGGTTTGGAGGTTTGCTCGATGACCATGGTGTGGAAGCGGAACATCTGCCGGCCCAGGAGGATGATGTCGTCGTCCACCAGGCTGTGAGGGGCGCGCAGGCGGACAAAGGTGCCGTTGACGCTGGCCCGGTCTTCGACATAGAGGGCGCCGCCCAGGGTGGTGAAGGCGGCGTGCTCTTGGGAGAGGAGCGTGTCCTGGGGGAAGGTGATGTCGCCCTTCTCGCGGCCCACTACCACGGTTTCTCCCTTCAGGGGGTAGCGCTTGCCCAGGGAGCGGTCGGGGAGCACCTCGACCAGAGCGTATTTTTTCTTTTCCACCACCCCGGCTTTGGTCTCGCTGATCTTGCCTTTGACGGCGTTGGCGATGGCTTTGCGCACTTCGTCGTCGAGGCCCAGGCGTGTGCCGGTGGCCAGCGCCAACTGCTCGCCGGACATTTTGGCCGGCTGCGGCGCCTCCACTTTTTCGCCCTCGCGCCAGAGGACTTCGTAGAGGTCCATCTTGCCGGATTTGCCGCGCAGCTCGACGGTGCCGATTTTGCGGCACTGGAGGTCCTTCTCTTTGCTGACCGACTCGACCACGGACGGGGAGACGCCGATGCGCGTGGCCTCGGTCTCGTGCTCGATGCGCGAGGCGACGTTGACCACGTCGCCAAAGACGTCGTTGTCTTTCAGCAGCCCCACGCCCAGATTCAGAGCCACGCGGATGCGAATCTGCTGCGCGGCGCTGCGGTTCTTGTTCACCTCCACGATGCCGCGCTGCATGGCGATGCCGCAGCGCACGGCCTGCACGGGGTTGTCCCAGTAGGCCATGATGGCGTCGCCGATGGTCTTGACGATGGTGCCGGAGTGTTTCTTCACCAGGGGCGCCAGGCAGTCGTTGCACTCCTGCACCATGGCCATGCCGGCCAGGTCGCCGTGCTCGTCGAAGTACTTGGTGGAGCCGGCGATGTCGGTGAACATCACCGTGACCAGGCGCTGGAAGCGTTCCAGTTCGGCATCCAGACGGGCGCGCTGCTTCAGGAGCTCGTCGACGCTTTTGGGCTCAGTCATGGGCACTCAACGGAGCAGCTTTGGAACCCCTCTATCCTAACACGAAGCGAATCCCCTATTTTTGTCAGAAGAACCGGCCAGCGCAAGGAATTTTTGCGAACCCCGCGCTTCGCTTGACGCTCGGGCAACATCCTGCTAGCGTTTCTGCTTCATACCTTTGTGGGGTAAGGACGAGGGGAGATTCCGTGAAGAGAACTGTCAACCTGTTTCTCCTGATTCTGGTACTCGCGGTCGCCTGGACGGCGGGGAGCGCACCGGCCCGGGCGCAGGCGCTGGCCCCGGCCGTGCAGGCGCTCTATCCGCCGGAGGCGGGCGAACTGGTGTTCGTGGACTTGCAGTCGGCGCGGCGCTCGCCCCACTACGGGCGCTTGAAGGAGCAAGTGCTGCCGGAGCGATACCGGGAGCTGGAGCGCTGGGCGCGGCAGTTGGGCGTGGACTTCGATAAGAATGTGGACCGCCTGAGCTGGGCTTTTATCAACACGGGCGACCCCGTCAATTCCGATTTTGTGGGCGTCGCCGAGGGGACCTATTACCTGGAGGAAGTCCAGAAAGTGGCCGCCGCCTCCAAGCTGCGCGTGCGCGCCTACCGCAGCGCCAGTCTTTATTACCTGGGGAAGAACGAGGCCGGGCGGGAGTTCGTTTTCGCCTTCCCCGACAACGCCCGCCTGCTGTTCGGACACAGCGAGCTGGTGGAAGCCATGCTCGACCGCTCCGCCCAGGGGGGCCGCAGCTTGCTCGACAACGCCGAGATGCGCGCCCTGGTGGAGCAGGTGAACCGCCGCGCTTCCATCTGGCTGGTGATGAACGACGATTACACTCAGCTCGGGATGCGGCAGATGCTGGGCGAGGCCTTCCAGGCCCCGGGCGCCGAGACCCTGGCGCAGCGGGTGCGCAGCGCCACCGTGCGCCTGGCGCTGGACCGCAATATGGCGGCCACGCTGACGGCCGGCTGCGCCAGCACTACCGATGCCCTGTGGTTTTCGACTTTTCTCGAAGGGGCGCTGTTCTTCCAGCGGCAGCGGCTGAATCAATCCAATCCCACCCTGGCGCGGATCCTGTCAGAGGCGCGCATCGAGCGCACCGGCGACCACATCAGCCTGGGGGTGGCCATCCCGGAGAACGACATGGTGGCGCTGCTCGAGGCCCACAGCTTCAGCCTGAACTTCTAGCCGAGCCAGACCTCGCCAGCTTTTCCAGAAACCGACTCCTCTAATGTAGGGGCGGGCCTTGTGCCCGCCCGCCATAGCACAAAGAAAACGGGAGGGGCAAGCCCCTCCCCTACACGGAAAAAAACCGGATTCCTCACTTCTCTTGAAATGACAAGGGTGGGGGGAAAGAGAAGCCCCGGCCCGAAGATTCGGAGCGGGGCTTTTGTTTTCGTAGTTCTACCGGTCTAGTCTTCCGACACGATGATGCGGAAGAGGCCAGTGATGGTCTGCGGCACGGTGGCCGAATCGGTTACGGTAATGCTGAAGTCACAGAGCTTGCCGTCGGCGGCGCCCCCTCCCGGATTAAAGACAGCGTTGGCGGTGATTTCTCCCGTTGCGGTGTCGAACGCCATTCCGTTGCATTCAGTATCGTCAGACAACGCTGAACCACCCACCTCGGCGAAGATGTAGGGCGCCACGCCGCCCATGATCCGGATGAAATCGCTGTAGTTGTTGTCGTCATCCGCATGGGCGAGTTCGCGCCGCCCGGAAGCGGCCACACCCAGGGTGAAGTGCAGGACGGGGTAGGGGACGGCGCGCACCCCCAGCTCGCTCTCCGGACCTGAGCCCACACCGATACTGAGGCCGGGGATGGTGTTGAAAGTCCCGCTCAAGGGATCGGTGTCAATCCGCTCGGCGCTGTTGTTCAGCACGGTGGCCACGTAGCCGTTGAGACCATCGGGAGTGACGTCAATCCCCTGCGGGGCATTGCCCGCGAGGGTGATCGTCGCCGGGACCCCGAAGCGTGCGTCGCTGGAGACCTGGTCGTTGAAGTCGGTGTTGTTCTCAAGGTTCATGATGGTAACGTCGTTGCCTTCATTGGCCACGTAGGCGCGGGTGCCGTCGGAGGTGATGGCGATTCCTTCTGGGCCGGTGCCCACCGTGCGGGCCGTGCCCGGATTGGCTCCGTTGGCGTCCACGATGGTATCGGTGGCGGTGGCAATCGCATTGACATTGTTCGAGCCGTTGTTGGTGACCAGGACGAATAACCCCTCGGGGGTTATGGCCACGCCGTGAGGAGCTGTGCCGACGGTGACCGTCGTGGAAACAGTGTCGCTGGTTAAGTCGATGACGGAGACGTCGTTGGAGCCGCTGTTAGCCACGTAGGCCTTGGTGCCGTCGGGGGTGATGGCGATGCCGCGGGGGCCGGTGCCGACCGCAATCGTTGCCACCACGGCTCCGGTGGACAGGTCAATCTTCTTGACGTCGTCGGTGGGGAAGCCGGTGGCATAG